>MGOA01000177.1 GCA_001796965.1 Chloroflexi bacterium RBG_16_64_43 | reverse complement strand
CTCAACGAGCACGCAGCGTCTCGGCGCCAAGTGCCTTCGTTGCCGGGCGCGGCGGCAGTCATGGGTTCGCCTCGGCCATGTTATCGATCCTCCTCGTTGAGGGAATTGACGCAGGGTGCTTCACTGGCGTGCCCACAATGCCGCACACCTTCGATTTGACCAAAGCTAGGAGGCGCTGCCGCGGCAGGAGGACCGGACGGAGAGGCTTGGCCCGCGATTCGGGCTGTTTTCTGCCGCATTTGTCGGCGAGGGACCTTCCCCCAGCCGGTTGTCGGGAACCGCCCTTCCGAGTATAGACGACCGCGGTAAATGGCTCAAGCCACAAAAGGAGGAAACACCGCTGACGGACGCGCTTAGCGTGGCATTGGCGCGGAGCCGTCCCCCGCAAGGTGTGTGCGTGATATCATGCGCCGCATGCCCACACGAATCGAAAGACTGCGCGCCGCGCTGGCTGAGCGGCGCATCAAGATCGGCGACGCGGCGCTCAACGTTCAACGCGCGTTTGGCCTGGTTTGGGAAGCACACCGGCCATCGGCGGTCATCATGGCGGCCTGCACGCTCACCGGGGCGCTGCTCCCGGCGGCCCAGGCCTGGGTCGGCAAGCTGATTGTGGACGGAGTCGTCGCGGCGATTGCGGCACGCCTCTCGGCCACGGACGGCGTGCGCCAGGTGCTGCCGCTCCTGGTGGTGGAATTCGTGCTGCTTGTCGCGCAGTCGCTCATCGGCCAGGTACGCTCGCTGGCCGAGCATGTACTGCACTCGCGCCTCAACCTGAGCATAAACTCGCGCATCATCGGCAAAGCCCTCGAGCTCGATCTGGCGCACTTCGAGAACGCGGAGTATTACGACAAGCTCCAGAACGCACGGCGCGAGGCGGATTGGCGCGGTCTGCAGATCGTCAACGGCGGGTTCTACCTGGTGCAGAACATCATCACCTTGCTCTCGTTCGGGGCGCTGCTCTTGCGCTTCAATCCGCTGCTGGCGGCCGTCCTGTTCCTGGCCACGCTGCCTGCCTTCGTCGCCCAAAGCCAATTCGCGGAACTCAACTTCCGGGTACTCTCGTGGCGCGCGCCGGAGTTCCGCAAACTCTCGTACCTCGAGCATCTGCTCACAGATTACGATGCGGTCAAAGAAATCAAACTGTTCGGTCTCGGCGAACCGTTGTTGGCGCGCTATGCCCGCCTATTCTGGAAATTCCTCAAAGAGGACCAAGATATCGCTCAGCGCCGCAGCCTGGCCTCCCTGGGCTGGGGCATGCTGGCAACGCTCTCCTACTACGGCGCCTATGCCTGGATTGTCTGGCGCGCGGTGGGCGGGTCGATCAGCCTGGGCGATATGACCATGTACCTGAGCATCTTCCGCAGCAGCCAGACCACCTTCGAAGCCATCGTCTACGGGCTGAGCGAGCTCTACGAGAACGGCTTGTTCATGAGCAACCTGTTCAGCTTTCTGGCGCTCACCCCGCAAATGCCGGTCGTGCGCAGCCCGCAGCCGGTGCCCGCCACGACGCAGCGCGGCATCGAATTCCGCGATGTGTGGTTCCGCTATCCGGCCCAGGAGTCGTGGGCGCTGCGCGCCATCAATCTCACCATCCGCCCGAGGGAGAAGATCGCGCTGGTGGGCCCGAATGGCGCCGGAAAGACAACCCTCATCAAGCTGCTCACGCGCCTTTACGACCCGGAGCGCGGCGCGATCTTGCTTAACGGGGTGGATCTGCGCGAGATTGACCCGACGGAATTGCGCCGGCGCATTGGCGTCATCTTCCAGGACTTCGTCCACTACCACTTGCCTGCCTTTGAAAACGTGGGATTTGGCCAGATCGAGGCTTTGGAGGACCGGCCGCGTATCGAGGGCGCAGCCGCCAAGAGCGGGGCGGATGAGGTTATCCGCGAACTGCCCGAGGGCTACGAGACGACTCTTGGCCGCTGGTTCCACAACGGCCGCGATCTTTCCGGAGGCGAGTGGCAGAAGATCGCGCTGGCCAGAGCCTTCATGCGCGAGTGTGAGCTGCTCGTGCTCGACGAGCCCACCGCGGCGCTGGATGCGGAGAATGAATTGCGGGTCTTCACCCAGTTCCGCGAACTGGTGGCGGACCGGATGGCCGTGCTGATCAGCCATCGCTTCTCGACCGTGCGCATGGCCGACCGCATTTACGTCGTCGAAGAAGGTGCGCTGAGCGAGATGGGCACGCACGCGGAACTGCTGCGCCTGGGCGGGACGTACGCCCGATTGTTCACGTTGCAGGCTGAATCCTATCGATAGGTACGGATCGCGCCGCTCTGCGGCCGTGCAAGACGGAGAACAGGGTCCATTGCGGGGCCTGCACTTGCCCATACGCCCCTCGTCCAAGGTCTCCTTGCGGTGCATCGAGTTAGCTCCGATTGCGGATCTGAGTTGCGCGCGCCGTACGCAATAGCCAGGCCAATGTCAGGAGGGTGAAGAATGACCACGCTCAAACCCGGCGATATGGCGCCCGATTTCGAGCTTGTCAGCGATGAAGGCGCGAAGGTGCGCCTCTCATCACTGCGCGGCCGAAAGGTAGTCCTCTACTTCTATCCGAAGGATGACACGACAGGTTGCACCAAGCAGGCGTGCGGGTTCCGGGATGTCTATGCCGACCTTGAATCGGTCAAGGCTGCAGTGGTAGGGGTCAGCCCGGATTCTCCCGAGTCGCACACGCGCTTCAAGAGCAAATACCGATTGCCCTTCACCCTGCTCTCGGATCCGGATCACACCGTGGCCTCACGCTACGGAGCCTGGGGAGAGAAGACCCTGTACGGGAAGAAGTTCGAAGGGATCCTGCGCAGTCATTTCGTCCTCGACGAAGCCGGGGTGATTCTCGACGCGCGCGTCAAAATTGCGCCGGACGATAGCGTGCGATTGGCGCGCGAGACGGTGAGCGGCGGCACTCTGTCACCTAAGTAGCGGCGCGGCTCCGCTCGGCCATTCCTAAGCAGGGATCGCATCGCCGGACGGAGAATCCCGTCCGCCTGGGCACGATCGTAGTAGACTGTCGCGAGCCGGCCTTTTCCGCCATTGGACCCAGGGACCGCTCCAACGAGGCTGTTGCTCAATGCACAAGCCGCTGCGCAAGATCATCCATCTCGATCTGGATGCTTTCTTCTGCGCCGCCGAGGAACTGAAGGATCCCTCGTTGCGAGGCACGGTCTTCGCCGTCGGCGGCCGGCCCGAGACGCGGGGGGTTGTCTCATCCTGTTCCTACGCCGCACGCCAGCACGGGGTCCGCTCGGCCATGCCCATGGCTCGCGCCATTCGGCTTTGCCCCGGGCTAACGGTCGTCCCCCCGCGCCATGGCTATTACAGTGAACTTTCGGATCAGGTGATGCAACGCATCGGAGATCTGACTCCACTGGTCGAGCCGCTCTCCATCGACGAGGCCTTCTTGGATGTCTCAGATCTCCCCGACCCGCCGCGCGAAATCGCGCAGCGCCTGCAGGCGCGCATCTTTGAGGAACTCCACTTGCCCGCCTCGCTGGGGGCAGCGAGCAACAAGCTGGTGTCCAAGATCGCCACCGATGTCGGCAAGGCAGCCAACCGCGGCCCCAACGCGCCAATGGCTATCACCGTTGTTCCTCCCGGGGAGGAGGCCGCTTTCTTGGCACCGCTGCCGGTCGAAGCGTTGTGGGGCGTGGGGCCCAAGACCGCGGCCCACCTAAACCAGTTCGGCATCCACACCATCGGCGACCTGGCCGCGCGCCCCGAACCCGCGCTGGCGGACGACCTGGGGCAAATCGGGCATGAGTTGTGGCTGCGGGCCCAGGGCCGCGACGATGATCCGGTGGTGACCGAGTGGGCGGCCAAATCTGTGAGTCAGGAGACCACGTTCGCGCGAGACGTGGCCGATCGGCAGGAGTTGACACGGACTCTACGCCGCCTGGCCGATCGCGTGGCGCACCGTCTACGCACCGACGAGGTGACCGGAACCACGGTGAAGATCAAGCTGCGTTGGTCCGATTTCACGACCTTGACCCGCCAGGCGACCCTGCCGCAGCCGACCAACCTTGACAATGAAATCTATGGAACGGCGCTGCAACTTTTCGAACGGGCATGGATCCCGGCCAGGCCGGTGCGCCTCATTGGCGTTGGGGTCACCGGGCTTGGCCCGGCGGCCCGCCAGCTCGCCTTGTGGAACGAGGCCGGCGAGAAGGAGCGCAAGCTGGTTGCGGCGGTTGACGCCTTGCGCGAACGATTCGGAGATTCCGTCATCCGGCGCGGAAGCAGCCTGCCTGCATCCGACGACTGATCGAGTAATGGTGGAGGAGCCGATGGATGTAGCATTCGTTCAGATTCACGTTAAGCCGGAAGCCGTCGCCGCTTTCCTGGAGGCGACACTCGAGAACGCCCGGCACAGCCAGCACGAACCGGGCATCGCGCGTTTCGAGGTCTATCAACAGAATGATGACCCCACGCGCTTCATCCTGCTCGAGGCCTATCGCACGGCCGAGGGACCAGCCCAGCACCAGGCCACCCCTCACTACCTCAAGTGGCGCGAGGCCGTGACTTCCATGATGCCCGAACCGCGCACGAAAGTCATCTATCAAAACCGCCATCCGAGCGACGCGGAGATGGGATGAGGCTGCCATTCGAGTTTGCGACGGCCGCGCGCATCATCTTCGGCGCCGGTACGGTCAACCAGGTCGCGCAGCTCGCCCTCGGTTTGGGTCGCAACGCGTTGGTGGTGCACGGCGCGCGGGCCGACCGCGCGTACACGCTGCAGGCAGCCTTGGAAGAAGCTGGGATTGCATGTGGATTGTGTGCGATTCCCGGCGAGCCAACGCTTCAGATGGCGGACGAGGGCGCCTCTTTGGCACGCCAGTCCGGCTACGACCTGGTCATCGGCATCGGCGGCGGCAGCGTGCTGGATGGCGCTAAGGCCGTGGCGGCGCTGGCCACGAATCCCGGCCCTGCGCTCGATTACATGGAAGTGATCGGGCGCGGCTTGCCCGTCCGCGTCCCTCCCCTGCCCCTCATCGCCATCCCCACTACGGCCGGCACCGGCAGCGAGGTGACGCGCAACACCGTACTGCTATCACCCGAACACCGGGTTAAGGTGAGCATCCGCCATCCTCTCCTGCTTCCGCGGATTGCGGTCATCGATCCTGAGCTAACCTACAGCGCGTCGCCGGCCATCACGGCCGCCGCGGGGATGGACGCGCTCACCCAACTCATCGAGCCGTTTCTCTCCATCCGCGCCAACCCGCTCACCGACGGTCTGGCCCGCGAAGGGATGCGCCGTGTGGCGCGCTCGCTCGAGCGGGCCTACGCCTCGGGCAGCGACGCCGTAGCGCGTGAGGATATGGCTCTGGCCTCCCTCTTCGGCGGGCTCTGCTTGGCCAACTCGGGGCTGGGCGTCGTGCATGGCATCTCTGGACCGCTGGGCGGGAAGTTCGCGGCTCCGCACGGCGCGCTGTGCGCGCGAATCCTGCCACACGCCCTGCGCATCAACGTGCGGGCCATGCGGGCGCGTACCCCCCTTGCGCCGGGCCTCGCTCGCGCGCAAGAGGTGGCCGCATTGCTCACGGGCGAAGCCGCAGCCACGCCGGAGGACGGCGTCACATGGTTGGAGCAGATGTGCCGCCACCTGGAGATTGCTCCCCTTTCCCAATACGGCGTCACCTCCGAAGATATCCCCGCGCTGGTCGAGAAATCGCTCGCAGCTACCAGCACCAAGTCCAACCCGATTGAACTGACCCCCGCCGAGGTGACTGAGATCATCGATGCCTCGCTCTAGTCGCGCGGGCACCAGCCGGCTTTCAGAAGAAGACCGCGCCCACGCCTTTTTGGCGTGGGCGCGCATCGTTTGCTGTTGACCACGACGGCGGCGAGAGGCATCAATCCACGACTTCAATCATCCCCGACCCCTGATTGAGGAAGACGGCCAGAATCCGCAGCCGGTCGGCGGCACCGCTGCCCACCAATGCCTGCCCGGCTCCGCGCAAGTACTCGGCCACGACGTGCGCCTGGGCGCGTCCGGCATTTGACACCCCATCACCCGGCAGTCGCCTGCTGCGTTCAAGCGCGGGGCGCAGGCGGCCGGCAAGGCTGCCGAATGGGCTGGGCGGCTCGTCGCCGCGCAAGGCGGCCGCCACCACCGAGCAATGGGAGTGCCCCAGCACCATCACGATCGGGATGTGCCAGGTGCGGACGCCGAACTCCACGCTGGCAAGCATCGATTCGCTCAGCACCAGCCCCGCGATGCGAATCACAAATAAGTCGCCCACGCCGCAGTCGAAAATCACTTCTGGTGGGGCAACTGACTCTGAGCAACTGATGACCATGGCGAAGGGCTGCTGACGGTCCGGCGGCCCAGACCAGCGCCGGAAGACCTGATTGGGATGGGTCAACTTGCCCGATGCGTATCGCTTGTTTCCATCGATGAGCCGCTCGAGCATCAAATCACCCACAGGGGAGGTGCGACCAAAGTCCTTCATGGAACCGCCCCACGCAGACCCAGGCACGACTTCCTTGTGGATCCTGCCCCGCGATTGGCGTTGAGAATGCGCATGCTCAGAGCCCTTCCTGCACAGATCGCTATTCCCTCAACGGGCGCTCATGTGCGACCGAAAGATAGTCTTGCCTTCCCGCGACCGGTAAGCCTCGCCCACAGGATGACCGGAACCGTATGCAGTGTGGCGACACACTATGCGAAGAAGAGCGCCACGCCAACTAGCGACTCGAGCTTCTTTCGCACCGCCGAGCACTACCGCCCGCCGCAACCCTGAGGGCGGTTCCTGGCATCCCATGCTCGCACGACTCGCTCGGAATGAATGCCGTGCCAGCGCCTAAATCAAATGCAGCACCGCCCCGAACACGACCAGGCTCACCACATCCAAGGCGCCGATAGCCCCCACAACCACGGCCTTCTTGCGCGCCGAGGTCATGTCGAAAACCCAGAACGAAACGATGAAGAAGGTGAAGTAACCGATGAGAAAGATCAGCTACGGGACGCGGGCGTTCCACCAAGGGTACTCCAACGTCAGCGCGCCGGCCGCGTTGAGTATTACCTCCACCAGCACGCAGAAGGCCGAACCTCCGAACCAACGACGCGCTCGGCCGTCTTCCGGGAGGCCGAGCGCTTTGAATACCTCCCCGACCAGCGAATGGCTTGGTGTCTCAACGCTCAATTCCATCGCCATCTCCAACGTCCAGTGTAGCATACCGCCAGGAGGCAAGAGCCCCCGAGCGCGGGTCCGCCCCCTCGAAGCCGACAGGAGTTGGCAGCCGGGAATGAGCTAGCGCGCCTCAAAAGTGACTCGCAGGATCGGTGTCCCTCCGCCTTGTATGAGAGTCATACTCCCCTTGATGACGCCGTTCTCCAGGGCGGCCTCCCAGGTTCCTCCCTGTCCGCGCGTGTATTCTGGCACATCGCCCACGCTGCAATTCGTGTATGCAATCTGCCCCTGGCCGTACTCCTGCATCGTCCCCCCGAATCGCTTTGTGGCAGGGTCGTAGGTCCCGGTCAACTCCCATCGTGTTGAAGTAGGAAGCTCCTTGTGGCACTCTTCCCACATGTAGATGGCTGCGTACACGCCGCTGCCTCGCACGACTCCCCGGCCATCATCCTGGAACGTGATCGAGATTTTGTTGCTCGTGGCGCGCAAGCCAGGATCCAGGCCGACCGGCACGACGGTCCCGGTCTTCGAGAGCAGCTGGCCCGGCGTCGGCGGTTGGGTGTGCGTTGGTGGCGCAACAGGCTTCTGCGTTGATGTGGCGGTGGCCTCAGCCGGGTTCAAGGCTTGCGCGGTCAGGGTCAGCCTGCGCGATACCCGGCGAGTGCGGCCAGTGACCCGGTCGCGCAATCGTATGAACAGCGGATCGACCCGATCGCGCAAGTATGCGGTAAAGACATCGCCGTACCGTGTCGCCAGGCGCTGCCAGAACATCTCGATCTTGCCCTGGGCGATGGCTTTGATGCGCTCCCACTCGCCTTTGATGGCAGCGCGTATGCGGGCGGGCAATTCCTCCTCGACAACGTACTCGACCACGGCGCCGGCAAAGCCCATGACGCCGCCCACAACTCGGCCAAGGCCTTCGCCGAAGTTCTTCACCTGGCGGCCGAACCATCGGAAGAACCCTCGATGGCGCCGTCGCTCTGCCCTTTCGCGCTCTTCATCCAGCGCCTTGGCCTGGTCGTAGTAGTCGTCGGCCTTGTCGAGGTAGCCTTGCCGGACTTCGTCGTCTTCGGGCAGTCTTTCGGCAAGGGCGTGGTACCACTCGGCCATCATGCGCGCCTCGTTGCGCCGCGGGCCGGCCGCGATTCCGCCGGCAGCACGCGCACCGGAAAGGCCCGGACCACGAGACGCAGAGGGAGCCTCCGCAACGGAGGCTTCGATCAAGCTATGGCTGGCGAGCATGAGCAAGAGGGCCGCGTCTTCAGAACGGCGAGAGCCTGAGGGCGCGAGGAGGTTGCATCCGAGGGTCAACCCGAGGGCAGCGACGATGAAGAGGAACCGTGCCTTCGCTTGCATGACGTGCGGGCTCATGCTCTCATCCCTCCTCTACCGTCGGGAGCGTTTCGATGTAGCGAAGCTCACCGTCTATCAGGCCAAAGGTCAGCCGGTCGGCAAAGTACGTTTCGCCGCCAGGTAAGAGCTGGTCTTCGAGCGGCGTCATCGTGAAAGAGCTCAAGCCGGCGGCGCGGACAACCTCCGCCAGGTCCATATACGGGGCGAACTGCTCCGGCCGACAGGAGAGCGACCCGGGTTTGGCAGAGAAGCGATCCAGTGCGGTCTGCGTTTCCAGTTCGCCATTGATGAAAGTCATCTCCAGTCCGCGCGTGTAGTAGCTCCACGTTTCGTAGCGGACATTCTCGAGGCTTCCATCTTCGCCCTCTTCGTCGTAGAAGAGGATGGCAAACGACTCCGGGTGGCCATTCTCAGAGAGAGCGCGCTCTTGATCCGAAGAGAGCTGCCACGCGTCGGGGCCTGCCGTCTCCGCGGGTATTGCGGAGACGGTCTTGGGCATGGTCGCGGAGACTTGGAGCCCGTAGCCCAGGACCAGTAGAACTGCAATGGCGAGCGGGGCGATGAAACCGACAAAGGCGGCGAGCAATAACCTGGGGAGGAGTCGCCTGTCCAATGAAACCTCCTTCCGACTGTTGCGACGAGGCTATCGAGATCGGCGAGGGAACTCGCCCTGCAGCATCTAGTAGGGCCTGATCCGCGGGAACACGGAGCCGTCAGAGGCTCTCGTGCTCCGTCGAATGGACCTGGACCGGCGGGAGTATTGTGGACCTCATCGGTCTGATGGGCAAACGGCGGCGCCTCAGCCGCGAGAAGCGTTCGCGCATTGTGCGCCGGCGTCGGCGCGATCGTGGGCGGAGGCGCAGGTAGATCTCATTGAAGTCTATTGCAGGTTGGCCTTGGGCGCAACCGGCCCGTTCAGCAGACACCCTCTCGCTGCGAACGACCTCGCAGCGGGAGTACAATCTCAAGAGGCGCGTGCCGGCCGCGCCGTATCGCCGAGGCCGGGGTGGACCTGGGAGAGTGCGATGACAATGGAGTATGCCAGTCTCGGACGATCTGGACTCAAAGTCAGCCGCTTCTGCTTGGGGACGATGAACTTTGGCCCGCACACCTCCGAGGGCGACAGTTACGAGATCATGGATGCAGCCCTCGAACACGGGATCAACTTCTTCGATACCGCGAACGTGTACGGCTGGAAGCGCGGCGAAGGCGTGACCGAGAACATCCTTGGGCGCTGGTTCGCGCAGGGCGGCGGTCGGCGTGAGCGAGTGGTGTTGGCCACCAAGGTATACGGGGAAATGGGCAAAGGACCCAACGACCACCGTCTTTCGGCGTACCACATCCGCGCCGCGTGCGAAGGCAGCCTGCGCCGATTGCAGACCGACCACATCGACCTCTACCAGATGCATCATATCGACCGCCAGTCACCGTGGGAAGAGATATGGCAGGCGATGGAGCACTTGGTGCAGACGGGCAAGGTGCTCTATGTCGGCAGCAGCAACTTTGCCGGCTGGCAGATTGCGGTGGCGCAGGCCGAGGCCCGCGCGCGGCACTTCATGGGATTAGTCTCGGAGCAAAGCCTGTATAACTTGAGAGCCCGCACTGCCGAGTTGGAGGTACTTCCGGCCTGCCGCGCGCTGGGCCTCGGCGTTATCCCTTGGAGCCCGCTTAGCGGCGGAACTCTCGGCGGGTCTCCTCCCGCGGACGGCAAGGGGCGGCGCAGCAGCGAGCAGGG
>MGOA01000176.1 GCA_001796965.1 Chloroflexi bacterium RBG_16_64_43 | reverse complement strand
CTCACTCCTCAAGTGCCCGAGAGCATCGCCCTGCTGCCGATCCACAGCCCGAGTCGGCGCTGGGGCATTTTGGTGGCCGGAAGAGACTCGCCGTGGGATGAGGCCTCGTTTGCCCCGGAGCAGTTGCGCCTGGCCGATATGATCGTGCGCCAGATCGGTGTATCGCTTGAGAACCAGGCGGCCAGCGAGTCCTCCTCCCAGCGCCTCAACTCGCTCACTCGTCTGTACGAGCTGGAGCTTTCCCTCTCCGCGGCCGACGACCCGGTACGCGTGTTGGAGTTGACGCTGGACGTGGCCATCGAGGCGTTGTGGGCCAACGGCGGCGGTATCGCCTTATGGCAGCCCGAGGCGCACGTGCTGCGCACGGTCATCAGCCGCAACGTGCCGGCCGCCCTCGACAACGAGCCCTTCCGGCCCGACGGGCTGGGCATGACCACCTACCGCGGTGGGCAGGCGCGTTACTTCAGCAACCTCCGCCTTGAGGGCAACTTGCATCCTTTGGTCGGCCAATCCGGCATCCGCGCGGTGGCGCACTTGCCCTTGCGCACGGACGGTGCGCCCTTCGGCCTCTTGATCCTCGACTTCTTCCACCCGCGCGAATTCCCCGAGCAGGACCGGCGCCTGTTGGAGATGTTCGCGGCGCGTGCGGCACTGGCCTATGAGAAGGCGCGCCTGATGCGCGCGTTGCAGGAGGCCCACGAACGCTTTGAGCGCACCGTGCAGCACGTCCCGGGCGCGATTTACCGCGGCAGCATCGACGGCCACACGACCTTCATGTCGCAGGGCATCCGCGATCTGACCGGGTTCTCGCCCGAGGAATGGACGGCCACGCCCAACATATGGCATGAGCGCCTGCATCCGGACGATCGCGAGCGGGTGCATGCCTCGTTCGATGCGGCCATCGCCCAGGGCAAGGAATGGATCGAGGAGTATCGCCTGCGCGACCGCCAGGACCGCTGGCGCTGGGTGCGTGACGTGGCGCGCATGGTGCGCGAGGCCGATGGATCGATCCGCTATTACGACGGCGTGATGACCGATATCACTACGCGCCGGCAGTTGGAGGAGCGCCTGTTGCGCACGGCGCGCCTGGAGTCGGCGACGGCCCTGGGGATGGGCCTGGCGCACGAAATCAACAACGCGCTAAGCACGCTGTCGCTACATTCCTACCTGCTCTCGCGGCGCATGCCGGCCGGCAATGAGGATGTGGCTCACCATTTGCAGATCATCGAAGAGACGGTGCAACGCACCGCGGGCCTGATTCAACACTTCCGCGAACTGGCTCAGCCGACACCAACCAGCCTGGCCCCGGTCTCAGTTTCCTCGCTGCTGGAGGAGATCGTGGCCACATTCGGCGAGCGGCTACGCGAGCAAGGCGTGGCGCTCGACCTCTCCCTGGCCGATGATTTGCCGCGTATCCACGGCGATCGTACCGGGCTGTACGAGGCCTTGTCGGCCGTGGTTAAGAACGCGATCGAGGCCCTGCCGGCCGGCGGTCTGCTCAGCGTGCATACCTCTCGCGCCTCGCTGCACCACGATGGAACCGACGCCCCGGGCATCGCGATCGTCGTGCGCGATAACGGGGCGGGGATCCTCAAACAGGACTTGCCGCGAGTTTTCGAACCGGGCTTCACGCGCAAGGTGGAAGGCGGCGTCGTGCGCGGGCTTGGGTTTGGGTTGGCCATTGCCCAGCAGATTGTCGGGGCGCACGGTGGAGAGATCGAAGTGCAAAGCGAGCCGGGATCTGGGACTACGGTGCGCGTCCTGTTGCCGACAGAAACCGAAAGTTAGGGCCGCCGCCGAGGGGAAACGGCGCAAACGCCTGCCTCGAACTCACGGCGGACATCCGGCACACTTCCTGCAACGGAACAAGGCGGGGACGAAGGACGTCCCCTTCCCTGGGGCGCATGGCGGGTGACGCCGCCCATCGGCCGAAGGTCCGGGAGCAATCTCGGATATATAATGGGCTAATTGGGGCGGTGGCGAAATTGGCAGACGCAGGGGACTTAAAATCCCTCGGGCTAACCCCCCGTGTGGGTTCAACTCCCACCCGCCCTACAAGGTGTTACCCGAGGGAGATCCGATTGGACCCAGCCAGGGCATCTGGCGGGCCGCAAGCCCGGGGGCGTGCAACGTGCGTGCGCCGCTGGCCGCGCAGGCCATCCGCGGAAGGAGGAAGACAAAGATGAAGTCGTTTACGCGTAAGCCGCTCATGGGGCTGGTCGCCTTGCTGGTGCTCGCGGTGGGATGCACGTTGCCCCTCGCGCCAACGCCGACCCCCTTCGTGTTTCCGACGCCGAATATGACTTTGACGGCACTGTTCATGATCCCGCCGACCTCGACCGTGCCGGCGGGGCCCACCTCGCCGCCGGTCTCCGCTGCGACTGCCACCCCGGTTGCCTGCACGGGCACTCATCTGGCCGACCTCGTCAGCGAGACGGTGCTGGATGGAACCTCGATCACACCTGGTGCGGCGTTCACCAAGACCTGGACGCTGAAGAACGTCGGCACATGTGCCTGGACCACCGGCTACTCGCTGGTGTACGACAGCGGCAGCCAGATGGGCGCACCGGCCTCGGTGCCGCTCACCACGTCTGTCGCCGCGGGTGCATCGGTTACGCTCTCGGCGGCCATGACGGCGCCTTCGACGGTCGGCAGCTACCAGGGCTTCTGGAAACTGAGCACACCGGCCGGCACGCGCTTCGGCGTGGGCACCGGCGGCACCACGGCCTTTTGGGTGAAGATCTATGCTGGCACGCCGCCGCCGCCTGTTCCGGCCTGCGTCGTCCCATCGCCCGTTCGCCGGCCCGACAGCAACGGCGGCATGGTCGAGGCGTACTGGACGACCA
Organism: Chloroflexi bacterium RBG_16_64_43; assembly: GCA_001796965.1. Lineage (GTDB taxonomy): Bacteria > Chloroflexota > Anaerolineae > Anaerolineales > RBG-16-64-43 > RBG-16-64-43. Next base: position 4,265 of record MGOA01000176.1, on the reverse strand, counting down.
ACGCACCGGCCATCGACGGTTACTTCGACAGCTTCGTCGATGAGTGGCCGGCCACGCTCAAATACAGCGCGACCAGCGTGGTTTTCGGTAAGTCACAGTGGGATAACGACGCCGATCTCTCGGCCACCTACCATTTCAAGTGGGACGGCACCTACCTGTACTTGGCGGCCAAGGTGCGCGACAACAACTATGTCCAGGAGTCGAGCGGCTCCAATATGTACAACGGCGACAGCCTGGAGATCCTGTTCGACACCGCCCTGAAGACCGACTACTGCTCCTCGACACTCAGCGGCGACGACTTCCAGCTGGGTATCTCGGGCGGCTTCCTGGTCGCGCCCGGCGGGCAGGAACCGGAAGCGTACTTGTGGTACCCCACTGACAAGGCTGGGCTGAAGCCGGTGGCCACGGTGAAGGCGGTGCAGATCTCAATCCCCGGGTTCGTCGGCTACCAGATCGAAGCCAGGATCCCGTGGACCATCTTCGCCATCACACCCACCGGCGGCGAGGAGTATGGCTTTGCCTTCTCGGTCAGCGATAACGACTCGGGCGGCACCAGCAAGCAACAGAGCATGGTGTCGGCCAATCCCAAGCGCGTTCTCACCAACCCGATGACCTGGGGCACGATCCAGATGGAGACCGAAGCGGGTCCGTGAGCTTCGCGGCCGACTGCGGATGATCTGAGGCGCGCTCACGCACGCAGCGCCTTTACAGAAGAGCAAACCGCCGGCGAACTCCACGTTCGCCGGCGGTTTCTTGATTCTCGCGCCTCATCGATTCCTTCAGAAGAGGATCGAGGCCAGCTCGTCGCGGTAGGCGCGAGTGAGTGGGTCTTCCTCGCCCATAAGTTCCAGCACGGCGAGGAACACCTGGCGCGCCTCATCCTGTGCGTAGTGCTTGTCGCGGCGCAGGACGTCCAGCAAACCATCTAGCCCGGCGGCGAAGTTGCCGCGCGCGATGAGCCGTGCACTTTGCAGGTATTCGGCGTTCGCAGGATCACCGTTTGCGGGCGAGGCCTCCGCCGCGCGCAGCATGAGCTGGGCCAGCGGCCGTAGTCGCTCGACGGCGACCACTTCGTTGCCGCCGGGGAAGGCCTCCATCACCTCCAGGGCGGGCGCACCCTTGCCCTGGGTGAGCAATGCCTTGACCAGGCACAAGGCCGCCGCGCTCGAGGCCGGGTCGTCGGTCAACGCGCGCCGCGCAGCCTCCTCCGCCTCGGGCCAATGGCGCGCAACCAGAAAGCCGCGTGCCTCGACCAACGCTCGATCGGCAGTGCGGGGTGCCAGCTCGCGGACGAAGCGCTGTACCATGCTCTCCGGCTGAGCGCCGACGAATTGGGCAACCTCCTGCCCGCCTTTGAAGGCCTTGACCGCCGGGATCCCCTGCACACCAAAACGCGTTGCCAAACGCGGGTTCTCATCCACGTTGACTCTGGCCAGGCGGAAGGCTCCATTGGCTTCGCGCGCCAACCTCTCCAGCATCGGGCCGAGGGTGCGGCACGGGCCGCACCAGGGTGCCCAAAAATCCACCACAACCGGAACCTGGTTGGAGTGGGCAATCACCTCGTATTCGAAGGTCGCCTCGCTCACGTCGATAATGCTTGAGTCCATCTCTCCTCGCGTATTCGTTCCGAACCGCAAGTCGGCGGCGATCTCGTGCGCCGCCGGCTACTCCTCGCCCTCGGCCGGTGCTGAAGGTTGTTCGACCCGCACCACCTGGCCGTGGAAGTCGACAATCACCCGGAAACCCATCATGCCCATCCATAGGCGCGTTTCTTCGGGCAGACCGTGTTCCAGGACTTCTGCCAGATGGGCCTCAGGGTGTTCAAGGCGGCTCTTCATTACAGCGGCCGAGAATACGTCTGCTTGCCCGAGCATCTTCATGGCCTGGTCGGCGATTTCCTTTTCATGGCCGCGCATCATGCCCCAGATCGTCCGCAGCACCGACTCATCCACCTGCCGCGCAGGGATATGGCGAAGGAATCCTTGATCATCGAGGCGGTAGAACCACTCCGCGCCAACCTCGACGACCGTAAGCGCTCCGCCGGCCTCCGAGAATACCAATCCTTCAAAGAGCGGTTTGGCCACCTGTCACCATGCCGATGCGCACTCCGCGCCGAGCTGCGGTCTTTCCTGGCTCCGAGTATACGCACACCGCCCGTGAGTGTCTAGGTATGGCGAAAACCGTGGGCAGGCCGTGGCGGCCGCGGTCGTGCGGCTGGCCCGCCGCGAGGCAAGAGGCATGCATCGGCTGCGTGTCAGGTCACGACGACGCGCGTGCCGGGGTTGTCTTTGACGAGGTGCTCGCCGGCGGGCACCACCGGCATCGTCCAACGATAGACCCAGCGCGCGGCTTCGGAGGGCAGATTGATGCAGCCATGCGAGCGTGGACGTCCAAAGTCGTTATGCCAGTAGGTGCCGTGAAAGGCCACGCCGGTCGTGGTGAAGTACGAGCACCATGGCACGCCGGGCAGATCGTAGCCGTCACTGGCCGAGTCGCCGGCGGCCATATGGCGTGAGGGACGCTTGTAGAAAACCTTGTGACGCCCGCGGGGAGTCATCGATTCCCCGTTGCCCATCGTGAGGCCTGTGGAGGCGCGGCTCATAAAAACCGGCGTGTCGTCCTGGTAAGCCACCACCCACTGCCGAGCCAGGTCGACCTCCAGGCGCTTTCGCTCCGGCTCCAGCTCCGGCGCAATCGGCGCCATTTCGTGCTCGGGGACGGGTCGGAAATGCTCCGCCAGGCCCCAGTGGCTGAGATGCGAGCGATCGTCGTCGATGCGGTACCAGATCTTGCCGTCCTCGGCCTCGGCAATCTCGCCGACCCAGAAGGTGCAGCTGTAGTAGTAGCGATAGGTGCGCGATGCTTTGAAAGCGGGCCGGGTGTGCATGTCGGTGAAAGGCACCGACACATCCACAAGTGCTCCGTTGAGCGGGAGCGAAAGGAGCGGCATCTGAAAGCGGGTGGCCACGGGCTGCAGCCCGCCGGAATGAATGTACTCCGCCTCGCCCACGCGGTACCAGATGCGGTTGTGCACCGGTTCTTCGGAGACGATCACCTCCTGCACGGTGCGCAGGGCGTCGTGGCCAAGGGTCTCCAGTTCTTCGCCTTTGAGATGCGGCTCGCGGCGAACTTTGACCCCGTAGGAGTAGGCCACGCGCGCCTGCCATGTCTCGGCCGGGGCGGACCGCACCACGCCTGCCGGCGCGGCCGCGGTAAGCAGACCGAGGCCAGCCATATGGAGGAACCCGCGCCGCGACAGCGTGGAGGCCACCTGCGGCGCCGAGGTTAACAGCGCGTCGAGCGCCATGGAGGTTTCGTCAGCCATATCCGCAGGTCCTAGGGGTGGACGTTGACCAGCGTGCCTACTGAGGCAAAATCGAAGAGCCAGCCGGCGTCGGAGGTACGCAGGTTGATGCAGCCATGGCTCATCGGGTGGCCGAAGTTGCTGTGCCAGTACGTTCCATGCAGGGCATAGCCCTGATAGAAGTACATCGTGTAAGGCACGTTCGGTAGGTAGTACCCCGGCCCAGCCATATCGTCGTAGCGGTACTTGACGTAGACGCGGAAGCGGCCGACCACGGTCGGGTGGGCGGAGGTGCCGGTCGAAACGATGAACGTCCGCAGGAGCGTATCGCCCTCGAAGGCGAACACGCGCTGCGACGACAGATCGACGTCGATCCAGCGCACGCCGCCGGTGGAGGGCGGCAGGTCGTAATTGATCGGCGGCAGAGGCGTGGAAGTGGGCCGCGGGGTCGACGTGGGCGAGGGCGTGAAGGTCGGCGTCGGCGACGGGGTGAAGGAGGGCGTGATGGTTGGGGTGAAGGTTGCGGTAAAGGTGGGTGTGGCTGTGCCGCGGTCTTTCTCGATTTCGCCGAAGACCATCGGATTCTGGGCGGCGCTGGCCGCGCGGGCAAAGGCGGTGGCTGTGGCCACCAGCATGCACGAGAGCAACACTCCCGTGGCGGCCCAACCCCAGCCGATGCGGCGGCGCGCTTTGCCCGGGCGAGTCTCCGTCGCCAAGGCCGCGCGACGATCGGGCACCGTCTGCCGCGTAACATTCAGCGGCTGCGTGGCGGAGGCGGGGGGCGTGCCGGCCGCGCTGTTCTCCACTTTCTTAGCTGGTGACGGCGGGAGCGACTCCAGAGACGTTAAGGCGGATCGAATCGTCTGGCTGTGCGGGTTAAGCGCCAGCGCATGCTTGAGATAGGCTGTGCGTTGTGCGGGAGGTGCTAGTGCGGCCAGGACCATCCAGGCCAGTTCACACG
>MGOA01000175.1 GCA_001796965.1 Chloroflexi bacterium RBG_16_64_43 | reverse complement strand
CCACGTGCTGCGGCACCCACATGTAAGAAGTCAACAGGTTGGGGATTTGCGTGCCCGAGGCCAGCCAGGCGGCTCCGGATTGCCACCATTCGTGAAGCGTGGCCCCCGGACCGGTGAAGTAGTCGAACCCTCCCACCAGTGTGAGCATTGCCACGCCCGCCAGGCGCGCGCCCCACGGGCGGACCGCCGCGCGCAACAAGGCATACGCCACGCCCAGGAAACTCAACAGATTGACAAAAGCATGGACTGTAAGCACCCGCGCCAACGATTGCCCCGCCTGCGGCCAGGAGGCCAGCGTCGCGGGATAGATCCACGACCAGTAGTAGTACACCAGCGGCGAGTCCGGGAAGAGATAGTGCCGCGGTGGCAGGCCGCTCGAAGCAATCGAGGTCAATTCCGAGAGGTGCCAGTAGATGTCGCTGATGACGGTGGTCGAAACGTCGCTTCCGCGGAGGAGCAGGTGCAACCGCGGAAGCGTGGCCAGCGCAGCCACTAGGGTGAGCAGCAGCGCAACGCCCCAGGTCTCCGCGGGGCGCGGGCGCGTCGCGCCCACGCGCTCTCGGAACTGGAGAACCGGCTGCCACCCGCGCCACCGCAAGAAGGCGCCCAGCCCGAAGAGCGCCGCCGTGAGAATGGCCAACCCGATCAGTGTCGGGCGGAAGGGTACCAGGGCCGCGGCCGTATTGAAAAGGAGCGGCACCCCAATAAGCGCCAATGGCACGGGCAACAGCAAATGACCCAGCCGCCCGAGCCCCCGCCAGGCGACGAGGTCGCGCAGCGCCGCACCCGGCAGCCAGTAAGCCGCCAGGATCAAGAGTGTCACACCAATCGTCTGCGCGATCGAGGTTGCCATGGGTCAGAACAGGCTGAGCTGCTTAGGTGGTTCCGCTGCCGCGGGGGGCGGCGCGGTCGCGGCTTGCTGCGAGGCGCGAATGAGTTCGGGCAGCTTGGCGAAGTCTTCCACGACGGTAGCTCGCAGGCTGGGTTGGTGCAGCGCGGCGGCCGGATGGAACATAGCCACTACCACTCGCCCATCCACCTGCCGCACCTGGCCGTGCACCGCGCTGATCTTGGCCTCGCCAAAGTAGCGTGCCATTGAGAAGCGCCCCAGGGTGACAATCACCTGCGGGTTGACCGCGGCGATCTGGCGGTCGAGATACTCGCGGCATGAATCCATTTCGTCGGGCAGCGGGTCGCGATTTCCCGGCGGGCGGCATTTGACTACGTTGCAGATGAAGACCTGGTCGCGCCGGAAGCCAATGCCGGCCAGCAATTCCTCCAATAGCTTGCCGGCGGCCCCGACGAAGGGTCGTCCCTGCTCGTTTTCGTGAAAGCCCGGGCCCTCCCCGATGAACATGATTTGCGCGTCCGGCGGTCCCTCACCGGGTACGGCGTTCTTGCGTGAGCTGTGCAGGCGGCAACGCGTACATAGCGATACCTCTTGCGCAATCTGAGCGAGGCTACTCGACTCGGTCATTGGGGCCCATGCCCTTCCCACTCGGCCGTTTTATGTCCGCACATACATTGTCCACTCACCGAGTGTCCCGTCCTCAGTATAGTTGTCGCGGACCCAATCGGCCCATTCCCGCCAGCGCTCGACGACTGCAGGCTCAAGTACCGTATCATGGGCTTCACCTCGCCATTCGCCGCTCCACATGCTCTGCAGTGTTGGTAACCCTCCCGGCGCCGTGACGACGGCATCGATGATGACCTGCGGCGGAGTAGCGACCACCTCCCGGGAGAACTCACTGATCATTTCGGCTGTCACGTATCCTGGCATGAAGAGGAAATACTGGTGGGCGTAGCGGGTTGGCGCATCGTGACCCGAAACGAAGTTGACACCCGCCTCGGCACCCCAGATGAGAACGGTATCGTCCGCTGCAGTGGTGCGGTCGAGGTAGGCCATCACCGGCGCGAGGGTGTTCGGCCGGGGCGCCGCAAGGGCCTCGCCTGTGCGCACGATGTCGCGATAGGCGATCCGGCCAATTGTCAACGAGCCAACGAGTACCGCGATGGCCACACCGCCTGGTGAGAGCACGCTCCGTGCCGGATTGCGCACCACCCACCTCCACACTTCCTGGACGAGATACAGGAGGCTCGCCAGCAACACCGAGAAGGTGGGCAGCAGCGCCAGGTAGTAGTACATGAAGGAGCGGTGCGGCAAGCTGAGCAGGCATGCATCGAGTGGAAGCGCAACCAGTGCCCACCCGAGAAGGGCGGGTGGCGGCGAGGCACCCCGCTTGACGGCGAGGAGGCGAAGCGCGGAGGCAATGGCCCCAAGGCCGACGGCCACCAGGACTGCCGGGTGGAAGAGGCTCAGCATCCGTCCCCAGATTTCCGCATAAGCGGTCTGATCGACAGCTGCGTAGCTCATCGCGTACAGCACAACAGCCGACCAGTATTCTGGTAGGTAACCCTGGGCGAATGCGACGAGAATGCTCGCGCCGATTGGGGTCGCCATCGCGCCGATGAAGACGAGGATCGCCCAGGCGGCGCGGCGATAGGCGCGAGCCCGAAGCGCGGGGGCTACGAGAATCACCATCGCGGCCAGCATGGCGCCGATGAGGGTTGGCTTGAGCAAGAATGCGAGGCCGCCCAGGCCGCCGACGATCAAGCAGGCCTTCCATTCATCTCGGTCTTTGCCGTCCCACACGACAAGAAACATGGCCGCAAGTTGGAGGGGCAGGGCATACTCCTCGGCGATATTGCCCTCCTTCGTGAGCAGAGGGCGATAGGACATCCAGACCAGTGTGCCGAAGAGAGCAGGTACTACTCCAAAGGAACGGCGCATGGCCCGGAAGCCGATCGCCGCGCCGGAAAGCAGCAGCGCCACCTTAAGCCAGTACACCCCCTCGGCCGAGCCTCCGCCTAGGGTCAACCCCAATGCATTGACGAAGAAGATGAGCGGGGGCTTCTGATCCCATACATCCAGGTAAGGCAGGCCTCCCTGACGGATGATCTTCCCGGCATAGAGGAATAGGCCCGTGTCGCGCGTGGGTACTGGGAAATAAGTTGGGGAGAACGGGATCAAGACGGCGACCAAGAAGGCAAGCAGGGCCAGGAGGACTATGCCCTCGATGATCGATGGCACGCCGAAGTGGTGTGGTTGGGTCGACCGTGGGATTGTGCGAATGCTCATACCAGTCCGCAAAGCATTTCAACGAGGCGAGATTTAGTGCAGCTCAACATTCCCCATGGGGGGCCATCGGCGGCCTATTCGTCGTGCAGCTTTCGACTCCGTAGCTCACGAGAAAAGGGCTTGGTTCTCCTCCACCCAACGGTAAAGGCGGGCCAGACCTTCCGCCGGGGCGATCCGCGGCCGCCATCCGAGGTCACGCTCTGCCTTGCGGATGTCGCTCACGTAGATGCGCTGGTCGCCCGGGCGCCAGTCGCCCCACTCCACCGGCAATGGGCGCCCCGCCAGCGACTCGAGCAACGGACCCGCGTCGGCCCACACGGCCAGCGTCTTGGAAGGTCCGCCGCCGATGTTGTAGACCTGACCCCGCACGTCCTCGCGGCGCTCCACGGCCCGCTCGAATGATTCCAGCAGGTCCTCGATAAACAACACGTCGCGCACCTGCTTGCCGTCGCCATAGATGGTGATCGGCCGGCCGAGCACGGCCGAAATGACGAAATGAGCCAGCCAGCCCTGGTCCTCGATGCCGAACTGGCGCTCGCCGTAGATGCAGGATTGGCGGAAGACGACCGTGGGCAACTGGTAGATGCGGGCGTAGTCGCGCACATACTGGTCGCCGGCGCCCTTCGAGCACCCGTACGGCGAATGGAAATCGAGCGGCCATGTTTCGCTGACCCCCAGCGGAAGATCGGCGTAGGCATAGCGGCCGCCGCGCTCTTCGACTGCGGCGCCCTCCATCCCGCCATACACCTTGTTGGTGGAGGTGTAGATCACCAGCGGTCGGGTGCCGGCCCGGCGCGCAGCCTCCAGCACGTTAAAGGTGCCCAGCGCGTTGATCTCAAAGTCCTCGCGTGGATTCTCCACCGAAGAGGTGACCGCCACCTGTGCCGCCAGATGGAAGATCGCCTGGCACTCGCGCGCGGCGCGCTCCACGCTCTCGGCATCGCGCACGTCGCCGCGCACGAACTCAGCCGAAGGCGACTCGCGGGTGACCCACTCCAGGTTGTGCTCGGACCCGTGACGCGAAAGGTTGTCGAACAGCACGACCTGCGCGCCGCGCGCGGCAAAGCGCCGGGATACATGGCTGCCGATGAACCCGGCCCCGCCCGTCACCAGGATTCGCATACGCCTCCCTTGGGACGAGATCCGCCCATTACTTTGTATCCGCCAGCGGAAAATCGAACTCGTGGGTCGTCATCAGCAGGGCATCCTCACTGTTGTCGCTGTAGTACCCCAGGCGCCGCCCGACCACGGCAAACCCGTGGCGTTCGTACAAACGCTGCGCCACTCGATTGCCGCGACGCACTTCAAGCGTCGCGCTCAAGGCTCCACGCTGGGCGGCTTCGCGCAGCAGGGCGCGCAGCAGCACTTGGGCCAACCCGCGTCCGCGCCAATTCGGGTGGATTGCGAGAGTCGAGATGTGCGCCTCATCAATAATGAACCAGTACCCGGCGAAACCGACGACCTGCATCCTCAGCGGCTCGGCCTCCACCTCAAGCACCAGGAGATGGGCCGAGGGATTCTCCGAAATCTCAAAGCGATAGGTTGTCTCGGGCCACGGATTCGGGAACGACAGACTGTCGATGGCCATGACCCGGGGAATATCGTCGGCATGCATGGCGCGGATGGCAAGCCCTGCCACGCCGCCCGAGGCGGGCGGACGTGGCGCCGCGCGGGGGGATTCATGCATGCTGCGCGCTCAGGTAGATCGGCACGAGAGGTGCCGCATCCGGCGGCCCATCTCGCAGCCGCAGCCCAGTCAGCTCCGCCAGGTATCCGGCCCGGCGCAGCGCCGCAGCCGCAGGAGCCACACGCAGATCGCGCCGCGGCGCCAGCACTTCTCGCAGTTGGCGCCCAAGCTCGCCAACCACGATGGTTCCGCGTGGAAGCCAGGCCACCAGTTCGGCCATCGTGAACGAAAGCGCCTCGCCTTCCGCTCGCCAGGCGCGCGATTGCCATCGGTAAAGGCCCGCCGCAAGTCGCGCACGCCCGGCCTGCAACACCGCCGCCAGCACGTGATCGCTCTTGGGCTGGGCATGAGCCAGCACATCCAGGGTCGGCACGCCGATCACCGGAACCCGATGGCCGAGAGCGAACCCTTGGGCAAAGGCCAAGCCGACCCGCAGTGCGGTGAACGAGCCCGGCCCGAGCGCCACGCCCACGCCGCGCACCGAATCCGCAGTCAGGCCCAGCGTGGCGAGCGCCTGGGCCACAAGCGGGGCGAGGGTCACCGTGTGGCGCAGGTGAGCCAGCCAAGCGGATTCCCAAAGCACGGCTTCGCCGTCGCTGAGTGCCACGCCGAGCATGTCGGTCGCCGTGTCGATCGCCAGAATCATCGTTCTATCCAAAGGTCAATCGCCGGAAGCGGTCGAGCAATTGCGGGTAGCGCCCGCCCACCGCCTTCACCTGAATGCCTCGCCGTGTGTCTTCCACCCAGCGCAGTTCAACCCACAGATGGTCGGCCGGCACGAGCGAACGCACGCGATCCGGCCATTCAATGAGCACGGGCCCTTCCGCAGCCAGCTCCTCGAGGTCGAAGCCGGGCGCCGCCTGGGTCTCCAATCGGAATGCATCTAGATGAAACAGGCGCGCGCCGTCCGGGCGAGGGTATTCGTTGACCAGGACGAAAGTGGGGCTGGTGGCTGCGGTCAGCGCGCCCCAGCCGCGCACGATGCCCTGGGCCAGCGTGGTCTTGCCCGAGCCAAGGTCACCGGCCAGGCACACCACATCGCCGGGCTGCAGCAGCTCACCCAATCGGCTGCCCAGGCGCTGGGTCTGGTCCGCGCCGTGGCTCAAGACATCCAGCGTGTTCGCATCGAGGACGGGCACGAGGCGATTATACACGTGCCATTCGATTGCCAGAGCTGCGCTTGCTGGCTCGCCCAGCCCCCCGACCCTTGGACTTATCCATTGTGATGTACACTTGTGCCACGGCAGCCCAATCGTTGGGCGCGCGCCGTCGGCAGGGGGCACACGACCACCGTTTCCGAGGACGCATCCTCATCTCGCACCACGCTGGCAGGAAGCCCCCGTGACCGGATTACTGGATTCGCGACGTATTGCCTCTCTCGGCGCCCGCCCTGCCCACTTCCCCGCCGACCTGCGCGAGATCGCCGACCTGATCGAACTGTGTTTCTTCGATACACTTGACGAAGCTGGCCGCCAAATGCTGCAACGTGCGCGCGCCATGTCGGGCCTGGGCGGGTTGGGTTGGCACACCTATCGCTGGATGGGCAACAGCGATGAGATGGATTGGTACCATGGCTTCGTGTGGACCGACAGCGGAAAGATCGTCGGCAATGTCAGCTTGGCACCGAGCCATCGCGAGCCGCACACCTGGGCCATCGCCAACGTCTCGATTCACCCAACCCATCGCCGGCGCGGCATTTCCCGCGAACTGACGCGCCTGGCCCTCGAAGAGATTCGCCGCCAGGGCGGCCGCACCGCTGTGCTGCAAGTCAAGGCCGGCAATCAGGCGGCCATGGCGCTGTATCACGGCCTGGGCTTCCGCGAGGTTACCCAACGCACCTTGTGGTCGCGCCATGCGGCACTTTGTCCCGACATCGCCGGTCAGACGTCGCCGCGCGGGCTGACCCGCCCGATGCGCCGCATCGGCGCCGAGTGGCAAGAAGAATTCGCACTGGTGCGCAAGGCCTATCCGGAGGGGTTGGCCTGGCGCTGGCCGGTGAGCGAGGCGTGGTTCCGCCCGTCGCTGGCTCGGCGCGCCCTGCGCCTGCTGGCGGGCGAAAGTGAAGAGCACTGGGTTGTGCGTGCGGGTGTCGATATGGTGGGCTGCCTGATCATCTTGCATCGTCCCGCCGGATGGCAGGCCATTGCGGTCGCCCCGCCCGCCTGGCGCGGTGTGGTCGAGGCACCCCTGTTGCGTGCCGCGCTGCGCGCCGGCGCCCAGCACCACCCGCTGTCGCTCGAGAGCGCCGTAACCAACGCGGAAGACGCCCTGGCGCGCCTCGGCTTCGCGCGCCATCACACGCTGATCTGGATGGAGAAGCCACTCGAGGCGCCGGGCCGATACTAGGCCGCACGGTGCCACCCGACAATGGTAAGATGCGGGCGCCCGCCGCCTGGGGCGGGGGCGCACTGCCGCGAAGAATCAACCCGGAGGTGAACGATGATCCGCTTCATTCTGCGTTGGGCGATCAATGCCATCGCCCTTTACGCCGCGTTGAGACTGGTGCCCGGCTTGCAGGCCCAGTCGATGTCGTGGCTCAATATCCTCTTGCTGGCGTTGATCTTCGGCTTGGTCAACGCCCTCATCCGTCCGGTGCTCAGCCTGGTGACCTGCCCGATGATCGTGCTGACCCTGGGGTTGTTCACCCTGCTGTTGAACACTTTCCTGTTTTGGCTGACCGGCTGGGTCGGCGAGCGCTTCGGCTTCGGCTTCCAGGCCACGGACTTTCTTTCGCTGTTTCTGGGCGCGCTGGTCGTCAGCCTGGTGAGCTGGATCCTCTCGCAACTACTCAAAGGCGAATTGCGCTCTCGACCGGCAAGCGACTAGCCGCCGGCCTCAAAACCAGTTCGGGCCCTTCTGGCCCAACCCGATCGGTCGAGTACTTGCCATCCGCGCAAGCCAGCGGCCTGCGCTCTGCTCGTGGAGCAAGCGTACGGCGAGTCACTTGCTCGCCCTGGCAGAATGGCGCGCCTCATCACGCGGGCACAACTTTGCAGTCGTCCGCGCGCGGCCAGGCGTGCGCAAGCATGCCTACGTAATGCATGCTATGCCCTCCTCCGGATCGGTCGCCAACCCTCACGGGCGTGCGGCGGCTTGCACGAGCTCCCACACGTTCCGTGTTGCTTGATTCTCACTCTCAATCCCGTTACAATTCCGCCGAGATTGGCGTCCGGCCAATCTCGCCTCCCATGGCTCTCCTCGACGAACTCAACGCCCAACAACGGCTGGCTGTCACTGCCGGCCCGGGCCCGGTGCTGGTTGTTGCCGGGCCGGGCTCCGGCAAGACGCGCGTGCTGGCGTATCGCCTGGCCTATCTCGTGCTCGAGACCGGCCTCAACCCCTCGCGCATCCTGGCGGTGACCTTCACCAACAAGGCCGCTCGCGAGATGCGTTCGCGCGCAGAGGGATTGCTGGCGCGATCCGTTGACCCCAGCCTGCAGGGAGCCGGGTTGAGGTTGCTTTCCGCCGGCACGTTTCACTCGCTGTGCGCACGCTGGCTACGCCAGGATGGCGCGGCGCTCGGCCTGCCCCGCGATTACGTCATCTACGACGAAGACGATCAGGAGCGCGTGGTGCGCCTGGCGCTCGACGACCTGCTGATCAACGATAAACAGTACCGCCCTGCAGCCATGCTCGCGGCCATCTCGAAGGCCAAGAATGACATGCTCGGTCCCGAGGCCTT
>MGOA01000174.1 GCA_001796965.1 Chloroflexi bacterium RBG_16_64_43 | reverse complement strand
CCGGGCTTTCCACCAACCCCATGACCTTTTCCAACTGCGCCAGCAACGCCTCATCATCAACGTCGCGCGGGCATTGCCAGGGAGTCATGTTGGCCGATGCCAGCCCCACCAATTCATGGTGTTCGTCGAGCATGTAACGGCGGGCGTCGGGGTTCTGCACGAAGTCAGAGGCGTTGATCGCCTCGTCGATGTCGAAAGGATCGTCGTTGCCGGCCATGAAGAAGAAGCGGATGCCTTTCGGCTTCCAGTGCTTCTCGGCCAGCTCGAACCACTGGTTGAGGCGCTCCTTCATCAAGCTCATGAAAGCCGCGTTGAGCTTGGCCGGGGCGATCTCTAAGGCCTGGGCCTCGTCGGGCTCCAAGACCAACGGATAGAAGCCGACGTTCGACATGCGGGTCTTGAGCGCTTCAAGTTCCTTGGCGCCGCTGGCCGTTTCGCGCGAGCCAAACAGGAAGCCTTCGAAGTATTGGTTGCCGCGGTGGATGATGGGGGTGATGGCCTTGCCGGTCACATCGCCGCCAACGATGCCGACCTGGGCCTTGTAGGTGACCGCCGCGCTGACGAACTTACGGAAGAAACCCTCCGACCCATGCAGGTCGGAGGCATACACAAGAGTTGTATGGGCCATGCGTGACTCTCACCCAAGGGTGTGCCGAGCGGCCATCATAGTACCACCCTCTCCCTCCCCGCGCGGGGAGGGAGAGGGTGACGAGGAACAGCGGCGAGGTCCGCCGGTCTAGACCGGGGGCACCGACTTGAAGGTCAGGGCGATGTCGATGCCTTCCTTCTTCATGCGGTACCAGCGCGCCCCGTAGTAGATGAGGAGGCCGCTGGCCAGCATGCCCAGGAGGATGGGCACGGTGCGCGCCGGGTTGGCCACGCCCACCGCCGGGAAGAGGAAGGAGGCGACGATCATCCAGATCAAGTAGAGCAGCGTGATGCCGCCCACAACCGTGATGAGCGGCACCTTGCCAATGCGCCGCTTGACGATCTCCGGACTCTGCTCGAAGAGCTCCGGCTTGAGGAAGGGGAACAGCGTGATGGCCGTTACGGCCACAAGTTGCGTGACGACGGCGAAGAAGGCGAACGTGAGCTGTGTGCCCAGTGGTCCTCCGACGGCCGCGTCGTACACGCCGTATTCCGCCACCAACGCGATGAGAGTGATGGCCACGATCGGGCTGCCCCACTTCGGGTGCACGTAGGCAATGCGATCGGGGATGATGCGGTCGAAGGCCCAGGCGAAGACGATGCGGCTGGCATAGAAGAAGTAGGTTTGTGCCAGGTTGATCAGGGTGTAGATCCAGGCGATAGCGGTGATGAACACCAGCCAGAAGTTCGGCTGGAGGATGCCCGCGTAGAAGGTGATCCACGGCATGGCCATTACCGGCTCGCCCGCCGCCGCGGTAACCGCCGCCCCGTTGTTGGCCAGGAACCCTTCGGCCGAGATCCAATCCAGCGGAGTCAGACGCTGCAGCAGCACTACCGCGAAGGCGAAGATCGCCCAGGTGACGATGATCGACGACCAGCTTCCAGTGAGCAGCGTGCGCGAGGCCTGCTTGACCTCGCCGGCGAAGAAGGTCGGGATGTAGTAGCCGTAGAAGATCCAGAAGCCCATGATCAGGCCGGCCAGGGTCATGGTGGCCATGTTGCGGTTGATGACCATGCCGGCTTTCTCGGCCAGCGGGATGCGCTGATCGTAAGCACCGAACGAGCTGGTGGAGGCCATGAACTTGTTCCAGGCATCAACGAAATCCTGCGGGCCTTTGGCCGACAGCAACTGGATGTAGATGATCACCCAGGCCAACACGCCCAAGAAGAAGCCGATTTCCAGAATGCGCACGATGGTGCGCGTGGGCATGAGCATGGTGAAGTAGGTGATCAGCACGCAGATGGTGCCGATGATCAGTTTGCCCTGGAACGACGTGGCGTAGGCCGCCCACAGGTTGAAGGTGTCGTTCTGGAAGAGAATGGCGGCCGGCTGCAACAAGGCCGGGAAGGCCGAGTTGGGGATCCACGCAATCAGGCCGCCCGCCACGATGCCGCTGAAGATCACCAGAGTCCACGAGGCGGCAAAGGCCAGGGGCGCGTTGAGCACGCGGCTGGCCAGAGTGTAGTCGGCGCCCGAGCGCGGCATGGCGGCGCCGATCACGGCATAGGTGTAGCCATGGAAGAGCGAGAGGAATGCTGCGATCGAAAGCACCCCGATGATCGAGGCGCCGGGCCACACGGAGGCCACCCACGAAAACGGAATGAAACCGGACGATGAAAGGCTGATGCAGTGCACACCAAACACCATCGCGCCGAACGAGCCGATGGTGCGGATCAGCCCGGAGCTGCGACGCGCGTACAGTTTCATGCTGACAACTGTACCTTCCATTGGGTCATCTCCTTGACTTTCAGGCTGAGACACCCCCACGGGGGTCCCTACTGCGCGGGTCAATGGGGTCGAACCCCTCCAGCAGGCTGGACCTGGGGAACGTCACCTCCTTTCTTCAAGTCTGATTGTCGTGGAAAACTTGGACGGCCGCAAGCGCCCGCCGCCAGCGGTCCAGACGAGTCTCGCGTTCATCCTCGCCAACAAGAGGAGCATAGGTGGCCTGGGCCCGCCAGCGAGCGGCGAGCTCGGCCAGCGGGAGGCCCAGTGCGGAGTGCCCGGCCAGGGTCGCCACGCCAACGGCGGTCGCCTCGCGTTCGGCCGCCACACGAACCTCCACCCCGGAAAGATCGGCCAGCGCCTGCATCAAAAACGGGTTGGCTGCCGGGCCCCCATCGACTCGCAGCGAGCTCACGACCCGCCCGCCATCCTGCTCCATGGCTCGCACCACTTCGGTCACGCGGCAGGCGATTCCTTCGAGGGTGGCACGCACCAAATCCTCCGGCGTGGTGGCGCGGCTGAGGCCAAAGACCGCCCCGCGTACCTCCGGCATCCAATGCGGCGCGGCCAGCCCGGCCAAGGCCGGAACGACGACGACGCCGGGGTCGCGCGAGGCCTGGGCCATGGCGGCGCTGGCTGCGACGTTGGGCAGCAGCTTGAGGCTTTCCGCCAGCCATTGCACGGCGGCCCCGGCCACGAACACTCCCCCGTCCAGGGCGTAGCTTGTGTGCTTCCCGATCTGCCACGCGATGGTCGTGAGCAGGCCATGGCTTGAGAGCCGTGGCGTGTTTCCGACATTCATCAAAAGGAAGCTGCCTGTGCCGAAGGTGCACTTCATGTCGCCCGGGTTGAAGCAGGCCTGGCCAAAAAGCGCAGCCTGCTGATCGACCAGCAAGGCATCGAGCGGGAGGGTCTGCCCGGCCACTTCAATTGTGCCGACGAGCCCCGCCGAAGACCGGACTTCGGGAAGCATGCGTATATCGACGCCGAACAGCTCAAGCAGCTTCGGGTCCCACCGCAAGTCCTGGATGTTGTAGAGCAGAGTTCGCGAAGCCGTCGAGGGGTCAGTGACGTGAAGCCGGCCGCCGCTGAGTTGCCATAGCACCCAGGTCTCGGTCGTACCGAATCGCACTCCACCCTGGGCCGCCGCGCGCGCCAGGTCCGGCCTGGCATCGAGCACATGGCGCAGTTTGGGCGCGGAAAAATAGCTGTCGAGCCGCAGGCCGGTGGTGCGCCGCAGCCATTCATGATCGGTGCGCGCGGCGAGCGACTCGCAGACCCGCACCCCGCGCTTGTCTTGCCAGACAACAGCCGGTGTGAGCGGCTCACCGCTCTCAGCGTCCCACAAGATGAATGTCTCGCCCTGGTTGTCAAACCCGACCGCCTCGATCGGGTAAGCCTCTACCAGCGGCCCCACGGTTTCGCGCACTGTGCGCACCAAGTCCCACGGGTCTTGCTCCACCCAGCCTGGCTGCGGGAAGGATACCGGGATCTGGGCAGCGCGCGAGGCGACGACCAGTCCGTTCTCGTCAATCACGACCGCAGTGGTCTGGGTGGTTCCTTGATCGATGCCAAGCAAGTAGCGCATGATCCCGGCCCCGTGTGGGAACTCGCCCCTGCCAGGCGGCACGTTGCCGGCGGGCAGGGACCGGCTTTGCTCGCTGTTAGTGTACACAGGCTAGGGATTGTCTGCACGATGGATCTCTTCTCCAAGCAGCCAAGTGGGCCCGTCGAAAGTCCCAGATATGAAGGCGGCAGCTTAGAAATCGCCGAGATGCAATGCGCGGACTCTGTTCGTCCGTGACTATGGGATAATCGCACACCGAGGGCCCTGATCGAGCCGCTTCCCGACCGCGATCCGTCAACGGCGCTGTCCCGGCCAGTCCCAACTCGCCTCACCCAATGGGTGGTTGCGGAATGCCTGAATCCTCTCAGCTGATCCCTCCATATGGCGATCGGTTGGTCAACCTAATTGTGGACGACGAGAGCCAAGCCGACGTGCGGGCGCTGGCCTCGCGTCTGCCCTCGCTTCAGATCAGCGAACGCAGCGTATGCGATCTCGAACTTCTCGCGGTCGGCGGTTTCTCTCCGCTGACCTCCTTCATGGGGCGCGCCGATTATGACCGGGTGCTGGGTGAGATGCGGTTGGCGAGTGGCCTGTTATTCCCCATCCCGGTCACGCTTCCGGCCGTCCCTGCGGAAGGCATCGGCCTCGGGCGCGAGGTGGCGCTGCGCGATTCGAAGAATGATCTCCTGGCCGTTCTGCACATCGAGGAAATGTACCCCTGGGACCTGGAAGAAATGTCACGTCAGGTTTTCGGCACAACCGATCCCAAGCATCCCCTGGTGGCCGAGATGCACCGCTGGGGGAAGGTCAACCTGGCGGGCACCCTGCGCGTGCTGCGCCTCCCCGAGCACTACGATTTCCGCGAGCTGCGGATGACTCCGGCCGAGACACGCCGCCGCCTGCAGGGCATGGGCGCGGCAAACGTGGTGGCCTTCCAAACTCGCAACCCGTTACACCGGGTGCACGAGAATTGACCAAACGCGCCGCCGATGAGGTCGGGGGAGTATTGCTGCTGCATCCGGTCGTGGGGCTGACCAAGCCGGGGGATGTGGATCACTTCACGCGCGTGCGGACCTACCGCGCGCTCGCCTCCCGATACTACGACCCGCTGCGCATACTGCTGGCCCTCCTGCCGCTGGCCATGCGCCTGGCGGGCCCGCGCGAGGCTTTGTGGCACGCGCTCATCCGCCGCAACTACGGGGCCAACTATCTCATCGTGGGCCGCGATCACGCCAGCCCCGGCAGCGATTCCAAGGGCCGCCCGTTTTACGACCCGTATGCCGCGCAGGAACTGATGCAGCAACACGCAGGCGAAATGGGAATGGGGATGGTGCCCTTCCGCGAACTGGTTTACCTTCCGGACGAAGAGCGCTATGAGGAGGTCGGCAAGATCCCTCCCCAGACGTCCACGGCATCCATCTCCGGCACGCAAGTGCGCGAGCAATTCCTCAGCCGAGGCAAGCCGCTGCCCGCATGGTTCACCCGCGCGGAGGTCGCCGAGATCCTGGCCGAGTCCTATCCGCCGCGGCATCGCCAGGGAGTATGCGTGTGGTTCACGGGCTTGAGCGGCGCCGGGAAATCCACCACGGCCGAGGTGTTGACCGAACTGCTGCTGGAAGCCGGGCGCCAGGTGACCGTCCTCGACGGCGACGTCGTGCGCACCCATCTGTCGCGCGGGCTGGGTTTCTCTCACGACGACCGCGACACCAACATCCGCCGCATCGGGTACGTCGCCTCCGAAATCGTCCGCCACGGCGGAATGGTCGTATGCGCCGCGGTGAGTCCCTATCGCGCAACGCGCGGCGACGTGCGCAACATGGTGGGGTCGGGCCATTTCGTCGAGGTGTTCGTGGACACACCGCTCGAGGTGTGCGAGGCCCGTGACACCAAGGGCATGTACGCGCGCGCGCGGCGCGGAGAGATCAAGGACTTCACCGGCATCAACGACCCGTATGAGCCACCCGAGGCGCCCGAGATCACCCTCAACACGCTGCAGGCCTCCCCAGAGGAAAATGCCCAGCGTATTGTCGAATATCTGAAGGGGCGTGGGTTCATTCGCCCAGAGAACGGCCCTTCAGCCGAAAGTTGAGGACTTGGCGGCCAGCAATAAGCGGGTCGGCGTGTAAGTCGGCACTTCGCTTCGGCGCCCACGCCATAGGCCTGCTCCGCCTCCCACGTCGGCGCGCAACGATGCAGGTCCTCCGGCGCCCGAGCGTGAGCCTTAGGTATAATCCACGGCGAGCCGGGCACAACCTCTCTCGCTCGGCTGAATCGGACCCGCCCCGGGGCCATCGCCGACCGCTTGCGTATCGGAGGCTCCGGTCGCGCCGATCTCCAGACTGCCCATGATGCGACCGCGCCTAGTTGTCCTCAATAATGAGATCTTGCCGTATCGCATCCCGCTCTTCCGAGCCCTGGCCGACGACCCACAATTCGATTTGCATGTTCTGTACTGCGCCCGCCGCGGATGGGATCGCTCATGGACCGTGCCACGCGAGTCGCTGACCTTCGACCACACAGTTGTGCCTGGGTTCAGTGTCCGCGTCCGCAAACCGGATTACAGGGAGCGGCGTACGATCTACATCAATCCTGCCTTGATGTTCACCCTGGCGCGCCTGCGACCGGAGGTCATTGTCGGCTATGAGTACTCGGCTCCGGCCCTGACGGCACTGTTGTATTCACGCCTGGGCGGGGCACGATATATCGTGTGGACTGAGGGTACGACCCACAGCGAACGCCATATCACGTGGGGTCAGAAGTTGACCCGCCGCATGATCATCCCCCGCGCCCGGGCCTACCTCGGCACCAGCCTGGCCGCGTGTGAAAACCTAGCCCGCCTCGGCGCGGCAAGGGAGCGGATCGTCGAAGCGCCGCAATGCCACGACGTGACATGGCTCACGAACGAAGCCAACCGACTGCGCCCGGCGGCAGGCGCGCGACCGCCGACCATCCTGTATGTGGGCTTTCTGAATGAGCGCAAGGGGGTACGCCAGCTGCTTGAGTCCTTCGAACATATCCACCGCGCACTGCCCGAGGCGCGCCTCATATTCGCCGGTCGTGGAACGTTGCGCCGCGAACTAGCCGCCCGCGCGGGGGAGATGGGGGCGCAGCGCGAGGTGGAATTCCTTGATTTTGTCGAGCCCAAGCGCGTGCCTGAGGTTCTTGCCGCGGCGGACGTGTTCGTCTTGCCTTCGCTCGAGGACACTTTCGGCGTGGTGGTGGTTGAGGCCTGGGCTAGCGGCGTGCCCGTCGTGTGCTCGCGCTTTGCGGGTGCCGCGAGCTACATTCGCGAGCCGCTGGACGGCCTGATCGTCGACCCAACCCGACCGGCCGAAATGGGGCACGCCATCGTGGACCTCCTGCGTCAGCCCGAGGTGCGGAGGGGCATGGCAGCGCGCGGGAAGGTGATCGCGCGCCAGTTCGATGCGCCGGTTGTCGCCGACCGCTTCCGCCGGGCGAGGGCGCTCGCCCTCTCTTCCGGCTGAAGCCGCATGCCTCGCTTCACCGTCGTCATCCCCACTTACAACCGGCCGCAGCATCTGCGCGCATGCCTGGAGGCCTTCTCCCAGTTGGCGACGCCACGTGAGGCATGGCGGCTGATCGTCGTGAATGACGGCGGCGCCGATCCGTGGCAGGAGATTCCCGACGAACTCTCCGGCGCCCTGCCCCTGGAGAGACTGCAGACTGCCCACCGCGGGCCAGCCGTTGCGCGCAACGCGGGGGCCCACCGGGCGCGCAGCGATTTCCTCGCCTTCACCGATGATGATTGCCGCCCACATCCAGATTGGCTTGATCAGTTTGAACGAACATTCGCCGACGGCCCGTGGGATGCCCTGGCGGGGCCTGCCTTGAACGCCCACCCTTCCAGCCGTGGCGCATATGCGCAGCAGTATCTGATCGACTTCATTCAGAGCTATGCGCGCTTCACCAATGGGGATGTGTATCTGGCCTGCAGCAACAATGTGGCCTACCGCCGCTCGGTCTTCGAAAAGCTGGGCGGCTTCGATGAGACTTTTCCCCTGGCGGCCGCCGAGGATCGCGAACTGGGGCACCGCTTGCTGGCCCGCGGATATCGTCAGCGATTCTGCAGCCAGGCGCGCGTGGTCCACGATCATCCGCTCAGCGCCTGGCAGTATGCCCGCCTGCAGTTCCGCTACGGACAAGGCGATGAATACTTCCGACGTGCGCTCGGGCGCCTCGGGGTGCCGCGGCACATCGGCCAGCGGCGGCGGCCGCAGTTTCATTGGGCCCTGGCGCGCGCATTGTGGCGCGGCCGGGAGCCGGCCTGGCTGTGGGCGTTGCTCGCCGTGACGCAAGCGGCACATTTCGTTGGCTCGCGCTATGAACGGTTCAAACGATGAGCCTCAAATTCGGTGACGGACCTCGTTCCGCCACCACTCGACCGACTCACGGCCAGCGGGCCGGCCGGCGGAGATCCACAGCGCCATCGGTGACGGTGCTGATGCCCACCCACAACGCCTCGCGCTTCATTCGCGAGGCCCTCGAGAGCCTCTTTGCTCAAAGCCGGCCTCCCGACGAGATTGTGGTGGTCGACGACGGGTCAACAGATGATACGTTTGACCGGATATCCCCCTATCTCCCACGCATCATCTACCACCGCGAGCAGCGTCGAGGTGTGGCGGGTGCCCGCAACGCGGCCATGGCCCTCTCGAGCGGCGACTTGATCGCCTTTCTGGATGCCGACGACTGGTACCTGCCCGATCACCTGAGCCATCTCACCCAGCGGCTGGTTGGGCATGCCGAGCTCGGCTTGGTTGTGTGCGGCTGGCGCCGAGTGGACCAGGAGGGCAAAGCCCTCGCCGATGTTGAACCCTGGCATTGGGTCCCCCGACTTGACATGAACGCATGGCTGCTCTGGAAGCCGGTCTTCCCGGGTGCCATGATGGTGCGCCGAGAGTGGCTGCAGTCAATCGGTGGGTTCGATGAAAGCCTGGACATATCTTCTGACGTTGATCTGATGCTGCGCCTGGCGCTCGCCGGGTGTCAGGCCGATTGGGTCCGAGAGGTCAGCGTGTGCTATCGCCAGCACGCTGCCAACTGGAGCCGCGATACGGCCAAGATGGCACGCTCGCTGGATATGATCCACACCCGCCTGTTCCAACATCCGAACCTTCCGGCAAAGACCCGCGAGATTGAGCCAAGTGTGCGGCGGAGCGCGGCGGTGTGGCTTGCGTGGCACGCGCTGCAATCCGGCCTCGCCAAAGTGGCCATCGCCCAACTGCGCCGCGCGAGCGCTATGGGCAACGAGCCGACGGATACCCTCGCGTTGGGTTGGCAATCGGACTTCGCCCGATTCTCCCGGCTCGCAGGAGTTCCTCCCCTGCCACGCGCTACGACGGACGCGGTCTATCGCCGGGCCTTGGGGGTGGATGAGCACATGTGGGCGGAGATAGAGGCTCCAATGACAGCCTCAGCTTCTGGGTGGCTGCGCATCGGGGGGAATGCGATAGCGGGGTTGCCTCGATCGATCCTCGCGGATAAGGATCACGCGGCGCGAAGGCTGGTAAACCTTGTCCGGCCGGAACTCACTCCGACTGCGCAGCCCGTTTCCCCACGCACGGTCCACCGTTGGTGGGGCCACCTGACTCGCGCTGGCGTGGTCCCTGCCGCCTCGCGCGGCGAGGTGACGACTCTCCATCTCCACGCATTCATGCAGGCACTTCAACACCGGCGATGGGGGGACGCGCTCCACGCCTTGGTCTTCGCCGCACTCGGGGTGTGGCTCCCTCGTGGCGGGTGGGCCTGGGTGCGGTTCGGGCGGGCTGGTGCGCGCCGTCTTATCTTGAGGCAGTGAGGTTCACTGGCAGGGCCATCGTGCCTCGGCAGAGCAAGGACAACCCGGCCAGGCTGATATACTTGCCGGCGCTCTCCATGGCGGCCGGCCACTCAGGTACGGAGACGACCAATACGGGTAGATGAAGGGGATACGGGTGGCGGAATCCCCGCAACGGTTCGTTCGCGTCCACCTCCGAGAATCCAGTGAATCCGTTCGTTCTGTCCAAGTCGGAATCCACTCTTGCCTCGCGCGGGTCAGGGCCCCTCGCGGTTAGCGTTGTCGTCCCAGCTTACAACGCTGCCCGCTTCGTTGGCCAGGCCATCCTCAGCGCTCAAGACCAATCCCTTCCGCCGCTGGAAATCATCGTCGTCGATGATGGTTCAGATGACCAGACGGTGGCCGTCGTAGAGAGGGAGTTCCCACAGGTACGCCTTCTCACTCAAATGCATCGTGGAGTCTCCGCGGCGCGCAATCGCGGTTGGCGCGCGGCGAGAGGCGCATTGATCGCTTTCCTGGATGCGGACGATTTCTTCCTCCCCGGCAAGCTGGCGGCCCAGGTCAGATTGCTCGAATCGAATCGCCGGCTCGGCGTCGCCCACAGCGGCTGGCTCATCGCCGACGAGCAAGGTCACGTAATACGACGGGTTACGCCGTGGGTGTATGCGCCCCGTCTTGATCTGGTCACATGGTTGTTGTGGAAGCCTGTCCTTCTCGGGGCGATGGTGTTTCGCCGCGAATGGCTGGAGCGCATCGACGGGTTTGCCGAAGACCTTCCCCAGGCGGAAGATGTGGATCTCGTATTGCGGCTTGCCTGCGTGGGTTGCCGCGCCGCCTGGGCCAGACAAGCAACCTTGGTGTATCGCCAGCATGGCGAGGGCACCAGCCACAGGGGCGCAGAACAGGTCCGCAGCCTGTCGACCGTACTTGACCGGCTCTTTGCTCGGCCGGCGCTCCCCCACAGCGTCCGCCGTCTGGAGCGCAAGGCACGCTACTACACTGCGCTGTGGCTGGCCTGGAGCATGTTTGAGCAAGGCAATCCTGAGGCAATGGAGCATTGCCTTGAGCAGGCAGTTCCTTACAGCAGCCGCCCACGCGATCTCACCGTCCTCGAATGGCAGGGAGAATTCGCACGTCACCTCGACCAGGTCGCTCGGAACCCCGAAGTCTGGAGCACGGTGCGCCCGCTATTCCGTCGCGCCTCGGGCATGGACGCAACCTCCTGGCCTGAGGCCGAGATTCAGTTGAATTGGTCGCTGCGCGTGTGGCATCCGCTCCTGGCCGGCGACCTGGCAACGAGCCTGGATGGGCTGCGGGCGGCCGGCCCAACTTCTGGCATCCGCGCAGCACGGCTCGCGCAGAGGGCTATGTTGTGCACTCGCACTCCCATCCATGCGCCGAGCGTTGCAGCGTGGTGGGATCAGGCTGTACGCGAGGGTTTGATCCCGCGATCGGATCGGCATGAAGTAGCGCTGCTGCATCTCGTGCTCATGTCTCAGGCAGCCGTACGGCACCAGTGGAAGTCGGCCGCCTCCGCGCTAGGCTTGGCCGTTCGCAGCGGAGCCCATCCGGGGGCGGTCCCGGCCTGGGGTCGCTTCGCTAAGTTCGCGATCAGCCACCTTCACAAATCGAGATTCCATCCGCGAGAGATGCAAGCGACTCCCCCTCGTCCCGGGCTTGACTCCCGCTCGACATGAAACCGACGACCGTGCGCGCCCAGACTGCCCCCGGCGAAACTGCGAGCGTGCGCGAAATCGCACAAAACGCGCGCTGGGCCATTTCATTCACCTGGTCGACGAACCGCGTGCTGTTGATGGGGCTCGTCGGGTCGACATTGCTGCAAAGCCTGATCCCCGCCGGCTCCGCATTGGTGGCGCGCGCGCTGGTCAACGAGGTGGTCGGCCTGGTCCAGGGAACAACCACCAACCTAGGCGGGGTGTGGCCCTGGCTGGCGATCGGTCTTGGGCTGGCCCTCGTCGACGCTCTGGTCAGCCTGGGCGGCACGTTCATCGAGCAACGCCTCTACGATGACCTCGACTTGGACGTCACGCTCGCGTTGCTGCGGCACGCCTCCACCCTCGACCTGGCCTCCTTCGAAGACCCGCGGGTTCAGGATATTCGCGATCGCGCGGAGCAAAACACCGCCCGTCACTTCATTCTGTTTGTCAGCAGTGGGCTGAACGCCACGCTGGGCTTGCTACAAATCGCTACGCTGACCGCGGTCTTGGCGGTCATCGAACCCCTATTTACCCTGGCATTGCTCCCTCTATTTGTGCCCTATCTGCACTTCCAGTGGAAGCTGGCACGCGTTCGTTATGGCGAAGGGTACTCGCGCACGACCAAGAGACGTTGGACTCGGTACTACGTCTCGCGTCTGACCAACCACGAGAGCGTTGCGGAAGTTGGGCTGCTCAACTTGGCCCCGCTTCTGGTCGGCAACTTTCGCGCCTTGATGACGGAATTCCGCGAAAGAAACCGCGCTCTCTATCGGCGCGGCCTAGCCGGAGGTAGCCTGTTCGCGGCCCTCACGACGACCGCTTACTACGTGGCCTTCGCGCGTGTTGTGCTGCGTGCAGCAGCGGGTAAGCTCACGGTGGGCGATGTGGCCGCCTATGGCGGTGCAGCCGTACGCCTGCGCAGTGCCATGGAATCGGCAGTCCGCTTGGCCAGCCAGGCCCTCGAGCAGACGATGTACGTTTCCAACATGCGCGAGTTTCTGGCGATCTCGCCCCGCCTGACCGCGGCAGGTACTCAGCGGCCAAGCGCCCCGCGAGGCGAGGTGCGCCTGGAGAACGTGACCTTCACCTATCCGGGATCCGCCACGCCTGCTGTGGCGGACATCACTTTGCACATCCGCCCAGGAGAGACGGTGGCGCTGGTAGGCGAGAACGGCGCGGGCAAGACGACGCTGGCCAAGCTCATTTCGCGGCTGTATGACCCCGACCGCGGAAGAATCTACTTGGACAGAATTGACCTGCGGGAGTGGGACCTCCAATACCTCTACCGCCAGATATCCTTCGTGTTCCAAAACTTCGGCCGGTACGAGGCGACGGCGGCAGACAACATTGCCTTCGGCGACTGGACGAAGTTGCTGTCCGACCGCGCGCGGATCGAGGCTGTGGCGCGCCAAGCCAACGTCGAGGAGATGGTGAACAGCCTGCCGCAAGGGTTTGACACGCCCATCGGCCGCATGTTTGGCGAATACGATCTCTCGGTTGGGCAGTGGCAGAGGCTGGCAGTGGCGCGCGCCTTCGCGCGCGAGGCTGCCTTGCTGATCCTCGACGAACCCACCTCCAACCTCGACGCGCGGGCGGAATACGAAGTCTTTTCGCGCTTTCGCCAATTGGCGCATGGGCGCACCACGTTGTTGATCTCGCACCGTTTCTCGACCGTGCGCATGGCCGATCGCATTCTTGTTCTGGCCGACGGCCGCATCGTGGAGAGCGGAACGCATGAGGCGCTTGTATCCCGTGCTGGTCACTACGCCAGCTTGTACGAATTGCACCGGCGCCAGCTCGACGGGCTATCGGCAGAGGACTAGTATGACGGCCGTCATCATTGGGGGTCACCAGCGCTCCGGCACAACTATCCTGGGCAGAGTCTTGGCCCAACACCCTCAGATCGGCCTGACCCTCGAGTTCGCCAATTTCCAGGGGCTGCAGCGGTCCTATCGCGAAAACGTCCGCCTCATTCTCAGGCGTTGGCGCACCGTGCGCCTGCGCAATGGCTTCTTGCCGCCATCGATACTTAAACGCGCCAACTTCGTACGCAACAACATCTTCATCCCGCTGTATTTGCTCGGCCTGCTTCGGTCGCCTCGGGGTCTCGTCGACCTGCCAGCTGTCGAACGCGCGCTCCGCCCTCTTTTCCCCCGGTCGCACTGGGTGGGCGACAAGTACCCCGACTACGTGTTTCAGTTGGATCGCTTGCTCGCGGCCCAAGACCTGCGCTGCATCATCATCTACCGCGATGGACGCGATGTGACCAGTTCGGCGCTCGTCCAAGCGCGTACCAATTGGAGGAACCTGCAATTCGTCAAACACTTCGACACCGTCGCAAAAGTCGCCGCGCGCTGGGTGCGCGCGATCGAGATCATGGAACGCCACCGCGGTCGCATCTATCCCGTTCGCTATGAGGATCTAGTGCGCGAACCGCGATCGGCGTTGGGGGCGATCGCCGACCAGATGGACATCGACCCGGCGGGGTTTCCGGCCGACTGGCTGCGCGAAGACCGGGTCGGCAAACACCAGCTCGGCCTGACTCCCGAAGAACTCGAGACCGTGATGCAAATCGCCGGTCCCACGATGGAGAGGCTGGGATATGTTTGAAGCGGAACGGCGGCGCCGGGATGATCCGCTCGGGACGCGGAGACCAAGAACGTGGCAATGATCATCGGCGGTCACGCCCGCTCGGGAACCACGCTCATGGCCAGGCTATGCGGGCGGCACCCCGAGATCGGCATGACGATCGAGTTCCAGAATTTCGCGGCGCTCAACTCCTCCTACTGGGACCACTTGCGCCGCATACGCAAGAACTGGTACGTGCGTGGGATCCTGCGCAATGCTGGGCGCAACGCGCCCTGGGGGGCGCGGCTCGAGAGCGCAGGCTTCCTGACCTTCTACGCCCTGGGGCTCCTGCGCTATGCATACCGGCCGATCGGCGTGGCGGAGATTGAAAGCGTGTTGCACCGCCTCTTCCCGCGGACGAAGCTGGTCGGCGATAAATACCCGCGCTACGTCTTCCAGCTCGACAGCCTCGTGAACGAGGCCGGCTTGAAGCGCGTCATCATTTACCGCGACGGCCGCGACGTGGTCAGTTCGATGCTGGTCAAGATCCACAGCACGTGGAAGCATCGGGGCATGGCACGTGAGATGGATTCGGCGGGCAAGATCGCCCGGACTTGGGTGCGCTCGATCGAGGCCATGGAAGAACACCGCAACTGGCTGCACATCGTTCGTTACGAGGCCCTGGTCGAGAACCCTCGCGCGGAGTTGGACGCGCTGGCGGCGTTCCTTGAGGTCGACCCTGCGGGATTCCAAGCCGAGGTCGTACGCGATACGAGCATCGGCAAGCATCGCCGGGGATTGACTTCCGAAGAACTCGCCGAGACATGGGATGCCGCCGGGCCAACGCTCGCTCGGCTGGGCTACGTTTAGGTAACAGAG
>MGOA01000173.1 GCA_001796965.1 Chloroflexi bacterium RBG_16_64_43 | reverse complement strand
CCTGCCCGCGGCACGCCTACACGCCTTGCACCGGGCCCCGCCCATCGCCAAGGGTGATCCCCCGCCTGGGAAAAAGAAATCGCCCGCATCGAGCGCGGGCGATGGCAGGTGAACGTTCGCTCTCAAAACATGCTCAGGGAGTAGGCGAGGGGGTCGGCGTCTCGCTGCCTGGAGTGGCCGTGGGCACGGCCGTCGGCCGCGAGGCCTCACAATCACGGTTGGCCCGAGCGAGCTCGTCACTGTAGTCCGGGTTGGAGGGTTGCAGGTTGGCAGCGGCTTGGAACTGGGCCACAGCGTCGCACGGTTTGCCCTCTTGCATGAATTGTTCGCCGTAACCGAACAGGGCGGCGGGATACTTGATGGGCGTATCACGAAAGAACGGCGCCATCGCGTAGACCTGGCCGAAGGTCTCCACCGCTTTCTCCCAATTCGTTTCAAAGTACACGTTGGCCGCCTGATACAGATTGAGCAGGAGTTGCGCCCAATCGGCGCGCTGGCTGGCATGACTATCGAGCGGAGCATAGTTCTCGGACAGGTCGAGGTAGTACAAGCCCTCCTCAAGCTTCCCCTGATCGATCAGGGCCACCCCTTGGTTCCGCAGCGCGGTGAACAACAAGCCGTCGACACGAAAAGGCTGGAAGTCCGGCGCGTCGACCCGCAGCAAGAGCAGGGTTTGGATCATCCCCATCCAGTTCCTATCGCTGAACTGCTGCTGAGCCTGAGCGAAGAGCTGCTCTGCGTGCGGCAGATCGAGGGTGGCCGTCGGCGGCGGCGTGGGAGTGCCGGTCGGGGTGGGCGTGGAGTTGAGCCCGCGCAAAGCTTCTTCGAGCAGCGCGCTGGCCGCCGGGTAGTTCGGATCCAGGCTCAGGACGAACTCGAGCCGCTGGCGGGCGAACGAATAGCGACCGGCGCTCATGTCCTCGATCGCCAGATCGAACTGCTCGCGTGCCTGCGCTTCCACCGTGGCGCGCGCTTGGCGCGCACGAGTGGTCGTGCCAGACAGAAACCCTCCACCCACGGCCAGAAGGACGGCCGCCAGGAGAATCGCCAGGCCGATGAACACCAGCCGCCGGCGCGAACGCGGGGTAGGTGAGGCAATCGGAAGATCGGACATGGCGCGGATTATACCGTATCCCTCCAGCGGTCCCGGGTGCGGCACACTTGACGCCCATCCTCCCGCGCATTACCATCCCTCGCAGAAGGACCCATGTATCTCGGCAGCAACCGTTGGCGCATGACGAAGAAACCTCCACGCCGCCCGAACCTGTGGCGGATCGGATTTCTGTTGCTCCTCATCGGCGGCGCGATCTATCTCAATCAATTCATCGTTCCGCACATTCCGCCGCCCTTCATCCCGACGGCGACTGCCACACGCAGCCCGGCCTCCTTTGCGCAGGAAGCGGAGGCGCTCTTCCGCGAGGGAAAACTCGCGGCCACCGAAGATGCCTACCGCCGGGCCATCCGGGTGGATCCCTCGAACTCCGATCTGCACATCGCGCTGGCCCGCACGCAGGTCTTCTCGCGCAAATACAACGAGGCGCTCGAGAGCGCGCAGAACGCGCTGCTGCTCTCGCCGCAGAACCCGATGGCCTGGGCCGTCTACGGCTGGGTGCTGGATTTCCTGCCGGGGCGCGTGGATGAAGCCGAGCGAGCGGAACGCCAGGCGCTGGAGCGGGACCCGGGCCTGCCCCTGGCCAATGCCTACCTGGCCGAAATCCTCTCGGACCAGGGCGAGTGGCAAGATGCCTCCACCGTTGCGCGCCAAGCGCTGGCCGCCTCGCCGGACTTAATGGAAAGCCATCGCGCAATGGGCTACGTGTACGAGAGCACCGCCAACTACGACAAGGCGATCGAGGAATACAAGGCGGCGGTGGCCATCCACCCCAACTTGGCCACGCTCTACATCTCGCTCGGCAACAACTACCGGGCGCTGGGTGACGTAAACGGCGCGGTTGACAGCTATCTGCGCGCCACGGCCCTCGACCCGGCCAACCCCGAACCCTACTCGAGTATCGCTCGCACCTATGCCGGCGATGGGCAGTTCGGTAAGGCGGCCCAGTATGCCGAGCAAGCCGTGGGATGGAACATGCTCGACCCCCGGCTTCACGGCCTGCTGGGCGTAATGTACTATCACAACAACCAGTTCGAGAAGGCGCTGCCCGAACTCAATCTGGCCATCGCCGGCGGCCAGACAGATCAGGGACCGGTGGCCGGCGTGCCGCTCGATCGGGGCACGGTGGGCGAGTACTACTGGACCTACGGGTTGGCCCTGGCCAAGCTCGACCGTTGCGAAGAAGCCGTTCCACTCTTCCGCTTGGTGCTGGCCGGCATTCCCGATGACGAACTAGCGGTGGGCAACGCCACCGAGGGGCTGGTCGTGTGCAAAGAAATCTCACCGACGGCTACGCCCAATCCCTCTCCCTGAGCCATCATGAATCTGCGCGGTAACCGCTTTAGCCCGTTTCCGGAAGGCCCTCGCCTTCGCCTTGGGCGGGTGGCGATCTACGCCGCGCTTATCGTTGCGGGCGCGGTGCTCTTCAGCCTGCTGGAGAGTGGTCGCATCCAGCCGCTCTATGCGCCGACCCCGACGCCCACGCGGCCGGCCGCCTCGCACTTGGCCGAAGGGCAGGCCTTCTTCGATGCCGGTCAGTTGGATGAGGCCATCCTCGCTTACCAGCGTGCGCTCGCCCTCGACCCTGGCAACGCCGAGTTGTGGATCGAACTGGCGCGTATTCAAACTTACTCCAGCGATCTGGTGACAACCGACGCCGACCGATCGGCGCGCCTGGGCGACGCGCAGCAATCCATCGCCAAGGCGCTTGAGCTCGACTCCGAGAATCCCACCGCCTACGCCATCAAGGCGCTGGTCCTGGATTGGAGCGCTGATCCGGGGTTGGTGGGTGTGGAGCGCAGCTCGGCGCTGCTCAACGAGGCGGCTCAATCCGCCGTTAAGGCGCTGCAACTTGAGCCAAATAACCCTCTGGCACTGGCCTTCATGGCGGAGGTTCTGGCCGATCAACTCAACTGGTCGCAAGCGCTCGACGTCGGCGAACAGGCCGTGGGCGTGGCGCCGCAGGTCATGGATGTGCATCGCGCCTACGCCAAAGTTCTCGAAAGCAGCGGCGACTACACCGGCGCCATCGACTCTTACCAGCGGGCCATCGCGCTCAACCCGAATTTGCCATTCCTGTATCTGAGCATGGGGGCCAACTACCGCTACCGGCGCAAACCGCCCGACGACCCCAACGCCGCGCAGCGCGACATCGACCTGGCGCTGGAAGCCTACTCCATGGCCGCGCGCCTCAACCCGAAGAACCCGCTACCGTATCTGTCGATCGCCAGCACCTACGCCAATCAGGGCGAGTTCTTCATCGCCGAGCGCAATGCGCAGAAGGCGCTGACCCTCGACCCGACGAATGGCGACATCTACGGGCGCTTGGGCGTGCTTTATTATCGCGCGCGCAACTACGAGGGCAGCCTGCCGGTATTGCGCTGCGCCGTGCGCGGCTGCCCCTCCGCAAAGAACGAGGAAGGGCACCGCCTGGCCGGGGACGATCTGCTGCTGGACGTGGTTGCGCTGCCGCTCTCGGCCAGCACGCTCAACTACTACTACACCTACGGCTCGGCGCTGGCCTTCTTCGGAAGCTGCGCCGAGGCCCGGCAGATATTCGCCGAGCTGCGCGCCTCGCCCTGGATCGACAGCGACGTGGAAGGTATCATCCAGGTGGGGGAGCAGATTTGCACGGGCGCCGCATCGGCGCCACCGGGCTTACCCACCCCGTAGAATTGCTGCGCGCGGCGGAGACTCCGCCGCGCGTGACGTGCCATTCGCCTGAGCCTGCGATCGAGATCAGATGGCGCTCACCGACACGAAGACCATCGGCCGCCGCTTTGTTTCGGAATAGAAGTACTCCGATAACGCATTCTCAACGCGCGTCCCCAATTCACCCGACCCACCGCGCGCTACTGCCTCGCGAATGGTCTGCTCGGCACCCGCCAGGAGTTCGCCCGATTCGCGCACATACACAAAACCCTTGGAGATGATCTCCGGCTTCTCGGTCAGCGCTCCATTCGAGGCACGCACGCGGAGCTGCACCGAGACGAAACCATCGCGCGCTAGAAGTTCGCGCTCGCGCATCACGCTTGGGCCGATGTCGCCGACTCCGGTGCCGTCCACGAAGACGTAGTTGCCCGGCACCCGATCGGCGAGGGTCATGCGACCGTCGGCAAACTCGATTTGCGTCCCGTTCTCGACCACCGCCACGTTCTCCGCCGGGATCCCCAAATCGCGGGCAATTGCGCCGTGCTGTTTGAGATGGCGCAATTCGCCGTGGATGGGAATGACGTGCTTAGGACGCACGAGATGGATGAGCAGTTTCATCTCTTCGGCGGAGGCATGCCCCGAAACGTGCACCGGCGCAATCGGGTCGTAGATTACATGCGCCCCGCGCTGGAAGAGCCGATTGATAGTGCGGTGCACCAACTCCTCGTTGCCCGGTATCGGGTGCGAGGAGAATATGACCGTGTCGTCCTGCTCCAACTCGAATTGGCGATTCCGCCCGGAGGCCAGGCGGCCGAGAATCGACGACGGCTCGCCCTGCGTGCCAGTGGTCATCAGCACCACTTTGGCAGAGGGCAGGCGCAGCGCCTCCTCGATGGAGACCATCAAGCCGTCCGGAATGTCCAGGTAGCCCAGCTTCTGCGCCATGCGTGCGTTTTCGACCATGCTCGTGCCCACCAATGCCATTTTGCGGTTGTGGCGATAGGCGGCATTGGCCGCCTGCTGGATGCGCGAGATGAGCGAGGCAAAGGTGCCAATGAGAATGCGCCCCGGCGCGGCGCGAAAGACCTCCTCGAACGCACCATCGACAACGCGTTCGGAGGGTGTCCAGCCCGCCTGGTCGGCGTTGGTGCTATCGGAAAGCAAGGCCAGCACACCCCGCCCCGAGAACTCGGCCAGCTTGGCGTAGTCGGTGGGCCAGCCGTCGACCGGCGTGTGGTCGAATTTAAAATCACCCGAGTGGACAATCAGACCAGCCGGTGTGGTGATGCCCAACCCCACGCCGTCCGGAATGCTGTGGCACACATGAAAGAACTCGATGCGGAACGGCCCGAGCGAGATTTCGCCGCCGGCCTTGACCGTTTGCAGGTGAGCTCGTCCGGCCAGCCCGGCACGCCCGAGTTTGACCTCGAGCAGGCCGCGAGTGAGCGGCGTGGCGAAGATCGGGGCATCGAACGCCTCCGCCACGTGGCGGATGGCGCCGGTGTGATCCTCATGTCCATGGGTGACAATGATGCCGCGTACATGGTCTTTGCGGTCGAG
Source organism: Chloroflexi bacterium RBG_16_64_43 (assembly GCA_001796965.1). Classification (GTDB taxonomy): domain Bacteria; phylum Chloroflexota; class Anaerolineae; order Anaerolineales; family RBG-16-64-43; genus RBG-16-64-43. Next base: position 4,027 of record MGOA01000173.1, on the reverse strand, counting down.
CACGGAGCGGTAGTCGGGGATGATGTAGTCGATCCCCAGCATGTCGTTTTCGGGGAACATTAACCCCGCATCCACGATCAGCGCATCGCTGGGTGTTTCGATCAGCATCATGTTCTTGCCGATTTCCCCCAGCCCGCCGAGCGGGATGATTCTGAGTTCAGCGTTCATGCGGATTCCTTGTTTCCTTTCACGGCGGGCGCAGCCTCTTGGGCGGCCCGAGTCATCAACAGAAAATCCCCACCGAAGTGGGGCACCATGGGGCCGCGCACTGCACTTCCCCCTGCGGCGAACGAGTTGTAGTTGTTATCACGCGGATTCAATTCAGACGGACAACCTGAGTGGCCTGCAGACCGCGGACGGTCTCTTCCAGGGCGAATTCGACGCGGTCGCCTTCGTGCAGGTTTTGGATCCCGCCACCCATGATGGACGTGTAATGGACGAAGATTTCTTGTCCGTTCTCGCTGCGAATGTAGCCATAACCGCGCGAACCGTCAAACCATCGAACAGTACCAGCAGCACGTGGGGGCACGAAGGTCCTCCGAGCACAAGATCGGGCTGATTTTAGCACCTAAGACGATGCCGGTCAATTTCTCAGGGCAGGCGGGCCAGTGCCGCCTGCGCCTCGTCGCCGAGAGGCTCGCCCCGCGCCAAGTGCAGGGCCGCCTCGTAGTAGGCTCGCGCCGCCATTCCCTCGCCGCGCGCCTCGGCCAGCATGCCGAGATGCAGGTAGCCGGCCGCGTACGCTGGGTCGGCCGAAAGCGCCCCCCAGAACATGCGCTCGGCCAGCGGCAAGTCCCCCTCGAGATACCAAGCCAAGCCCAATAGGTCCAGCGCGCGCGGGTCGGAGGGCGCACGCGCGACGGCTTCACGGGCAGAAGCGATGCCGTCGCGGTCCACCCGAATCTGGTTGCCGATGTAGAAGGCCGCCCGCGCCAACCAGGCCTCCTCCGAATCCGGCGCAGCCTGCACCGCATGAGCGAACCAGGTCTCTGCGGCCGTGAGGTCACCTGCGGCAAACTCCAGGCGGCCGCGCTCAACCGCGATCGCCCAACTGTGCGAGTCGAGCACCCACGCTCGATCGAGTTCGAGGCGCGCGCGCGCTACATCTCCCTGGCGCAAGAGGAACGAGCCATACAGCAAGTGCGCTTGCGGTGAGTCGGGCGACAGGATAACCGCCTGGGCGTAGTCTGGCGCCGACGGCAGGCCGGCCTGCTCGCGAGCCAAGCCCAGGTATGCCAACGCCTCGCCATAGCCAGGGTTGCGCTCGAGCGCAGCCTGCAGCGCAGGTTGGGCCAAGCGCGGCTCGCCGACGCGCAGCAGGAACTCGCCGACGCGCGCCAGGGCAAACGCCTCGCCGCCCTGCTCGAGGCCCGTCGAGATAATGCCGGCCAAGTCCTGGGCTTGCGACCACGACTCGCCGCGCTGCAAGGCCAGCGCGTTCAACTCGTCCACGGCTGAGCCAGGATCGCGCGTGGCCCGGATGAGCGCCAAGCGGAATCGCGCTCTGGAATCCTGCGGATGGATTGCGATCCAGCGGGCGAGTGTATCGGCGAGTTCCACCCACTGCTGACGGGATTCGTAATACGGCAACAGGCGAACCAGGATCGACTCCGGCTCCGCGCCGAGATCGGCTCCCCTTCGCCAGCGTGCCAGGGCTTGTTCAGTGTCGCCGACCTGGCTGTACGCGTCGCCAAGGTCGAGGCTGAGTTGAGCGACGCCCCCCAGGCGCATCCACGCGTGCTCCAAGAAGCACAGCGCCTCAGAATTGCGGCCAGCCTGCAGAAACGCTCGGCCAGCTTGCCACGCCAGAAGACCGTTCTCAGGGAACCATGCGGCGGGCTGCGCATAGATGGGCAACGGGCCCGCAGCGCACTGCGTAGCCCAAGCTGAACGCAACGGAAACGGCCCAGCTTGGAAGAGGCCCAGAGCGATCAGCGCCGCGACAAGCCGCCGGACCGCAGATCTAGCCATGGATATAAGATGGAAGGCTGTCCGGAATCAGGAGGGACAAGACGAGGTCAGACCGCATTCCAATCGGGCGGCGGCAGTTGGCCGAGTGAGCCATCCGCCAGGGTGTTGAGCCGCTCGAGCATGGCGCCGCTCTCGCCGCGCTGAAGCATCTCGGCCAATTCCTTGAGCTGGCTCTGCAAGTCGATCTCACTCAGCAGGTGGTTCTCCTCAAGACGCAAGATGTCCGGGTGGTCGGTTGGGCGCAGCGCGGTATTGTCTTCCCACAACTGCTCGCCCAGCTTTTCGCCGGGGCGGATCCCGGTGAAGACGATCTGGACATCGCGGCCGGGCTCGAGGCCCGAAAGGCGAATGAGGTCCTCGGCCAGGCTGACGATGCGCACCGGTTCACCCATCTTGAGGATGAAGGTCTCGCCCGAGGCGCCCAGGCTGGCCGCCTGCAACACAAGGTGGACGGCCTCGGGAATGGTCATGAAGTAGCGCTTCATATCCGGGTGAGTAATGGTTATCGGCCCGCCGTGCGCAATCTGCCGTTTGAAGAGCGGGATGACCGATCCGCGCGAGCCGAGCACGTTGCCAAAGCGCACCGAAACGAATACGCGCCCGCTGCGCAAAGCGGCTTCGCGCACCACGAGTTCCGCCAGGCGCTTGGTGGCGCCCATGACGCTTGTGGCGCGGATGGCTTTGTCGCTCGAGATGAGCACCAAGCGTTCGACCTCCGCAGCCAGCGCGGCCTCTACAATGTTGCGCGTGCCGAAGACGTTGTTGGTGATGGCATCTTCGAGATTGGCCTCCATGAGGGGCACGTGCTTGTGCGCGGCCGCGTGGAAGACGACATTCGGGCGATGGCTGCGAAACACCTGACTGAGGCGCGTCAGATCGCGGATATCGGCAACCACCGGGTGCAATGGCAGGCCGGGGAACACCTCGCCCAGTTCGATCAAAGCCTCGAAAATGCTGTTCTCGCCATGTCCCAGGAGAATGAGTTCGGTCGGCCCCCAGCGGGCAATCTGGCGGCACAACTCGAGCCCGATGGAGCCGCCCGCCCCCGTGACCAGCACACGTCGTCCGCTGAGGGCGCGCCCCACCGCCTGGTCGGCGGTGCGCGCCGGCTGGCGGCGCAGCAGGTCGCCCACCTCCACATCGCGCAAGCGCGAGACGCTGACCCGCCCGCCGATCAGTTCGAACAACCCAGGCATTGTGCGGAATGGGATGTGCGCCGCACGGCAGAGATCGGCGACGCGGCGGAAGACCTCGCCCGAGGCCGTGGGCATGGCAATGACCACTTCATCCGCATTCTGCTCACTGGCCACCAGCCCCAGATGCGAGAGCGTGCCGCGCACGGGTATGCCGTGGATGCGCTGGTGCAACTTTTCGGGCGCGTCATCCAGAAAACCGACCGGCTGCATGCGCAGTTGCGGGTTCTTCTGCATCTCCCTCGCGACCAGCGCCCCGGCATCGCCGGCACCCGCAATCAAGACGCGCCGCGAGCCATGGGCTCCCGGCAAGATGCGGCGCGCGCGCCTCACTTCCGAAATCACGCGCACCGAAAGCCGGATGCCGCCCACCAGGAACAGCGTCACCAGCCAATCGATGAAGGGGATTGAACGCGGCACGAGGTTCCAGCGCAAGATGATGTTGACGAAAACCCACACCGCCAGGATAAGCGAACTCAACCCGACCGCGTTGAAGATCAGCACCAACTCCTGCACGCTGGCGTAGGCCCAGTAGCGCCGGTATAGCCCCATGGCCCAGAAGACGACCGGCTTGACGACCACCGCCTGCACGGCAAGCCACACGGCCAGAGGCAAGTACGAGACGAACAAATCGCCGACGTCCAGGCGCAAGGCGAACGACACGAAGACCGAGGTCAGAATGGCCAGCAGGTCGGCGACAAACAGGTAACGGTTGCGAATCGTCGGGGCAGAGCCCTTCATCCCTTACTCCCAGATACTGTTTCGCGATACCACGCGAGCGTTTGCTGCAATCCCTCCGACAGGCTCACTTGCGCGCGGAAGCCAATCCAGTCGCGGGCTTGGTCCGGAACGCAACACGAATG
>MGOA01000172.1:943-4966 GCA_001796965.1 Chloroflexi bacterium RBG_16_64_43 | reverse complement strand
TCTCATTGACGTGCAGGAATGCCAGCGGCGCGGCATCGAGGTGCATTGGGTGGATCGCGGCGGCGATGTGACCTACCATGGCCCGGGCCAGTTGGTGGGCTACCCGATCATGGCGCTGGGGGCGCTCGACAGCACCGGTCGGCTGCCGCGGGCCGACTATGTCGCTTACGTGCGCCGGCTGGAGGTCGCCCTGATCAACACTCTGGCGGGTTTTGGCATTGTCGCAGGCCAACGGCGGGGCCTGACGGGCGTGTGGGTCCAGCCGGATATGGCCTCGCGCTGCCCGTCCTGCCCGCCCGCCAAGCGGCTGGCGCCGGCCAAGATAGCCGCCATCGGGGTGAAGGTCAGCGCCGCCGGCGTGAGCCAGCATGGGTTTGCGCTGAACGTCGCCCCTCATATGGATGACTGGGATCTAATCATCGGCTGCGGCCTCCAAGGTTCACCTTCGGTATCAATGGAAGAACTCCTGGGCAGCGACGTGCCGGGCCTCGAGCAAGTGGCCGAGGCAGCCGCCTTGTCGTTCGCCCGTGCATTCGATCGGGAACTCGAGTGGGTGCCGGCGGCAAGGGTGCTCGCCTCGGCCGCCGCCCCGCACCCCGCATCTTCGTCGTACGCCTATTCTTCCCCCCAAGGGAGGCCCCATGCTCAAGGTTGACAAGATCGACACGCGGTCGCGCGCCCAGGTGCGCCGCTTCATCAAGATCCAGTTTGACCTGTATGCCAACCATCCCCAGTGGGTGCCGCCGCTCTTGACGGATGCGGAGATGCAGCTCAACCGCGAGAAGCATCCCTACTATGAGCATTCGGATGCGGATTTCTTCATCGCCGTGCGCGACGGGCGCGATGTGGGGCGCATCGCCGCCCTCGAGAACCGCCATTTCAACGAATATCATGGCACGCGAGAGGCGGAGTTCTATCTGTTCGACTGCATCGATGATTTGGAGGTCGCCGGAGCGTTGTTTGAACGCGTTTTCGAGTGGGCGCGTGCGCGGGGGCTTAACGCCGTGGTGGGCCCCAAGGGTTTCAGTTCGTTCGACGGGTACGGCCTGCAGGTGGAGGGGTTCGAACACCGGCAGATGATGACCATGATGAACTATAACTACGCCTACTACCCGCGCCTGGTGGAGGCCTTGGGCTTCACCAAGGAAGTGGACTTCGTCTCCTGCTACCTGAGTGCGGAGGCCTTCCACTTGCCGGAACGCATCCATCGAATTGCCGAGCGGGTGCAGCGCAAGGGAACGCTCACCGTGCAGCGCTTCAAGAGCAAGAAGGAGCTGGTCGGCTGGGCGGCACGCATCGGCCGGGCCTACAACCAGACCTTCGTCAAGAACTGGGAGTATTACCCACTCACCGAGCGCGAGGTGAAATTCCTGACGGACAACCTGATGCTCGTGGCCGACTACCGGCTGATCAAGATCATCACCCACCAGGACGAGGTGGTCGGGTTTCTGTTGGCCTTCCCCGATGTGTCGGCGGCGCTGCAGCGCGCGCGCGGTCATCTGCTGCCGTTTGGCCTGGTGGACCTGATGCTCGAGATGCGCCGAACGAAATGGGTGTCGCTGAACGGGGCGGGCATCCTGCCCGAATACCAGGGCATTGGCGGCAACGCGCTGCTCTACTCCGAGATGGAGAAGACCATCCACGAGTTCAGCTTCCGAGAAGCAGATCTGACCCAGGTTGCAGAGTCGGCCTCGAATATGCGGCACGACCTGGAGAACGTGGGCGGGCGCGCGTACAAGAACCACCGCGTCTACCGGCGCGCGCTCTAGCGTCCAGTATAAGGTTGCAGAATGATGGCGATTCCATGGCGAGAGTGATGCGCGCAATCGCGGCGCACCGTAGCCCGAGACGGCCCCTGCCGGGCATCTTGGTGCTTGCTTTCCGGGGCGACTCTGGTATACTCGACCGTTAAGACAGGTCTTTGGGTGCCCCCCTCACCCGAAGGCTTGTCTTGCTTATTGGGGGGAGTGCGGCCGGCTCGCGCCGAGGGCATGCGTAATGGCATTGCCGAAGCACTCATCCTGATGTAGCATAGGCGCCATGCGAGTCCTTGTCCTCTCCGACATTCATGCCAACCTCGACGCGCTGGAGGCGGTGCTCGCAGATGGTGGCCTCTATGAAGCGGTCTGGTGCCTGGGCGATCTGGTTGGCTACGGGCCGGACCCGAATGGCTGCGCGGACCGCATGCGCGAGTTGCCCGATCTGGTGTGCCTGGCCGGCAATCACGACAAGGCCGCGTTGGGTCAGATCGATCTAGAGGCCTTCAACCCGGAAGCGCGCCACGCACTGGAGTGGACGCGCGACAGCCTGAGTGAGGAAAACGCCGCCTGGCTGCGATCGCTGCCCGAGCGTCTGGTGGAAGGCGATTTCACGCTGGTGCACGGCAGCCCGCGCCGCCCGCTGTGGGAGTACCTGCTCGATTCGGAACGCGCGCGCAACGCGTTTGCCTTCTACGAAACTCCCTTCTGTCTGGTGGGCCACAGCCATGTGGCGCTGGCTTTCCGCCTCGACGGGCGCAGCGGCCGCTGCTCGCTGCATTTGCCGCCTCAATCGCCGCTCATTCAACTCGGCCCGGAGCGGATAATTCTCAATCCCGGGTCGGCTGGCCAGCCGCGCGACCAGGATCCGCGCGCCAGCTATGCACTGCTCGACACCGACCGCCTGACCTGGGAATGGCGGCGGGTGAGCTATGATGTTCGCGCGGTTCAGATCCGTATGCGCGAGCAAGGCATGCCGGCCCGCCTGATCTTGCGCCTGGCCGAAGGCTGGTAGCTCTCACCGACTCGGCGGAACTCCACCGCCGCGGCGAACGTCTCATCCTCAGAACTCCACCACGCCATTCAGCACGGATGAGGAGGAAAGATGAAGAAATGGATGCTGGCGCTGGCCGCGATGGCTCTGCTCCTGGGTGCCTGCGCGTCCGCCGCGATGCGCAACGGGATTGTGGAATCGGTCGCTCCGGCCGCCCCGAGCGAGTTTGGCCGGGCCGATCTGGCTTATCCTGCGCTTGATGCAGGCAACGTCAAGACGGGTGCGGAGGCGCAGGTCAGCGGCTCGGCGGCGAGCGCTGATCGAATCGTCCTGCGAAACGCCTCGCGCACGCTGGTGGTCAACGACCCGGCCAAGACGGCGGAAGAGATCGGCGCCCTGACCGTGGCCGCTGGTGGCTTTGTAGTGAACTCCTACATCTATGAGACCACCTACGCTGAGCTCGACCACCCGGTCAACCAGGGCAACATCACCGTGCGTGTCCCGGCTGAGAAGCTGGATGCAATGCTCAAGCAATTCGAGGCGCTGGCGGTCGAGGTGCGCAGCCGGAATATCTCGGGCCAGGATGTGACTGCTGAGTACACCGACCTGCAATCGCGCCTGCGCAACTTGCAGGCGGCCGAAGCCCAACTGCGAGAGATTCTGGCCTCCGCCACAAAGACCGAAGACGTGATGTATGTCTTCAATCAACTGACCCAGATTCGCAGCGAGATCGAGGTACTGCAGGGCCAGATTCGGTACTATGAGGAATCGGCAGCCTATGCCGCGATCAGCGTCGAGCTGCTGCCCTTCATCCCCACCCAGCCGCTACAAATCGGCGGCTGGCATCCGACCGGCACCGCGCGTCAGGCGCTGCAGTCGCTCATTCGCGGGTTGCAGAACCTGGTAGACCTGCTGATCTACGTGGGCATCTGCGGTATCCCGCTGCTTGTCGTGTTCGGACTGCCGCTGTTCTTCATCATCCGCTGGGCGGCACGCCGCTCGCGCAAGGGGAAGTCGGCGCCGAGCGCATAGCCAGAGAGTGCCATAAGAAAACAGAACGCCGCCATCGGTCTCGGTGGCGGCGTTTGTTGTCTGTCTTTGTGGGGGCAGGTCTCAGACCTGCCCCCGCACGAGATTCATCATCCTCCAATCCACTCTACGATCGTCGCCTCGCCCTGGCCGACGCCGACACACAACGTCGCCAGGCCGTAGTACGGCCGCTTCTCGTGTGGCGCGCGGCGGCGCATTTCGTGGATGAGCGTGGTCAGCACG
>MGOA01000172.1:332-937 GCA_001796965.1 Chloroflexi bacterium RBG_16_64_43 | reverse complement strand
CCGGAGCACCCGAGCGGGTGGCCGAGGGCAATTGCCCCGCCGTTGACATTGGTGATCTCGTGACGCAGGCCGAGGTCTTCCATCACGGCCAGCGCCTGTACCGCGAAGGCCTCATTCAGCTCGACCAGCCCGATCTCCTCGAGTTGCAGCCCGGCGCGCGCCAGCGCTTTGTGTATGGCCGGCACCGGGCCTAGCCCCATGACGCGCGGTTCCACCCCAGCCGCCGCCGAGGCCAAAACGCGCACCAAGGGCTTCACGCCCAGCGCCTCTGCGCGCTCACGGCTCATCACGAGCAGCGCCGCCGCTCCGTCGTTGAGGCCTGACGAGTTTCCGGCGGTGACGGAGCCGCCGCTGCGGAAGGCGGGCTTGAGCTTGGCCAGGCCCTCCGGCGAGGCGTCGCGCCGCGGGTGTTCGTCCACCGCTACCTGCAGCGGCTCACCCTTGGGCTGCGGGATGACCACCGGCACGATCTCTTCGGCGAAGCGCCCGCTGTCGATGGCGGCGATCGCCCGGTGCTGGCTCTCAAGCGCGAAGGCATCCTGTTTCTCGCGTGTCAGATGCGGGCGCTGCTGGGCAATGTTCTCGGCGGTCTCGCCCATCGAATC
>MGOA01000172.1:0-323 GCA_001796965.1 Chloroflexi bacterium RBG_16_64_43 | reverse complement strand
CTCTTTCATCAGCGGGTTGGGGAAGCGCCAGCCGAGGGTCGTATCCCACATGGTGAGGTTGCCGAAGGGGAATCCGCGCTCGGCCTTGGGCACGGACCACGGGGCGCGGGACATACTCTCGACCCCGCCGGCGATATAGGCCTCGCCCTCGCCGGCTTTGATGGCCCGCACCGCGGCGTTGACCGCCGCCAACCCCGAGGCACACAGGCGGTTGAAAGTGACCGCCGCCACCTCCACCGGGAACCCCGCCAAGAGAAGCGCCATGCGGGCGACGTTGCGGTTGTCTTCGCCGGCCTGGTTGGCGCAGCCCAGGTACACCTCTT
>MGOA01000171.1:6150-8167 GCA_001796965.1 Chloroflexi bacterium RBG_16_64_43 | reverse complement strand
CGCGCCGGCGCGTGCGCTTAGCCTGCGCTGGCGCGGTAGCGCTCGCGGATGGCCGGGATCAGATAGTCATCGAAGGCGCGCCTCCGGTCATACTCCGGATGCCAGCCCCAATCGCGGCGCGCCGCTGTATCGTCCACATCACAGGGCCACGAGTCGACGATCCCCTGGCGGTTGACATCCGGGATAAAGCGCACCACGGCGGAGGGGAAGGCTTTCAGCGTGAGGCGGTGAATTTCGCCGGCCGAGAGCGAAAAGCTCGAGACGTTGTAGACCAACCGGGCTAACCGTTCGCGCGGGGCGGCCTCCAACAGGAGCAGCGCGCGGATGGCATCGGGCATGACCATGAACGGCAGGCAGGCATCTTCGCGCACGAAGCAATCGTAGGATAGCCCCTGGGCTGCGTGATGAAGCATCTCGGGGCCATAGTCGCTGGTGCCGCCGGTGGGCACCGTCTGCGCACTGATCAACCCCGGGAAGCGCACCGAACGAAAGTCGAGGCCGTAGCTCGAGCGCGGCTCATCTAGCCGGCGGTAGTGACGGGCAAAGTAGGTGCCCAAGCTCTCACACGCCAGCTTATTGCAGCCATACATCGTGGCCGGGAAGCACCATGCGTCCTCCTCCACCCGCCCCGCCTCGCGTTTGGTGTCCGCATCCGGCAGGCCGTAGGCCGCGATCGAACTGGGATAGAGGAATTTCGTCATCCGTTGCGCCTCGCGCGCCTGTTGCACAGCACGCATCAGCAGGGCGAACGTGCCGTCCACGTTCACGCGAAATGCCAGCTCGGGGCTGCGCTCGCCCTTGGTGGAGAGGATCGAGGCCAGGTGGAAGATGGTCTTGTAGGCGCGGCCTTCGAAGAGCTGCTTAAGCAGCGTCGGATCGAGGATATCGCCTTGCACGAAAGTCAGGGGAATGGCGTGCAGCGCCGGGTCGAGGGGCTGGATGTCGGTGGCCACGATGGTCAGCTGCGCGTCGCGACTCAGATGGGCGATCAACCCGTGACCGACTTCGCCGTTGGCGCCGGTGATGAGTACGTTGTTCTCTTGGGTCATGCCTCTCTCCGAGGATCGGGAAGCCAAGCTCCGCGAGGATGTTAGGGCGGCGCCTGCCTCCCCAACTATACCGTCACCGCCACATCTCCACAATCCCGCTCACGGCCGGCCGGGCCAGGAGGGCGGCCCCAAGGGTGGCCTTATTGTCCATCGGCTTCCCGTCATCGGTCAACCCCACGCGAGGGTATTCTCAGACCGGGCGGAGGATGCAACGACCGCGTGGCGGGAACCACGCGGTCGCTTGTTAATCATGCTCCCATGGTGCGGTTGTCTATCCGCGCCCGGTCCACGCCAGGACGTAGCGGCCGATGACGGCCAGCAACCCGGCTGCCAGCGCGATGAGAAGTAAGGCGCCAACGCAGCGAATCGAACTGGCCACGAAGTTAATCACGTGACGCAAGAGCCACAGGCCCACGAGCACGGCCACGGCCCAACCGGCGATCTCCACCCACGACACGGCACCCTCCAAGGCTCCTGGAAACTCTCTGGCCTGGGTCGGAGGCTGCAGAATCCGTGCCGTCTCACCGCAGGCTCGCCGAGGCCGTGTTTTGGCCCGCGAAGTTCCGACGGCGATATCACGCAAGACCAAGCGCATGCCTGCTTTAACAGTCAACGGGGCGCCCCCTCTGAGCTCGCCCCGTCGACAATGGGTGTCCCCCTCCGCGCAGACCCCGTATTCAACTGTCACGTCCATTCGGCGAGTGCACCTGTACCCGGAACGCTCACCGACACCCACAGTATAGATGGCGCGGCGGAAACGGCAATAGGCAGATGTACTGTATGGATTCCAAGCCAGATCCCGCCTGGCACAGCGAGCCGGGTCCGGAAGCGAGCGCGATTTGAGCAGGCAGAGCAGTTCAGGGGGGCGGCGAGACGGGGAATGCGAGGAAATGCTCCGAATGAACTCAGGAATAGTGGTCCTGGTAATTACACGTCTGACGCAGGTTGCAGTAGTCGCAGGCTTGCCC
>MGOA01000171.1:0-5997 GCA_001796965.1 Chloroflexi bacterium RBG_16_64_43 | reverse complement strand
AGCGTTGCCTGTTCGCCCGCTTCGGCCGCCAGCGACTCGAAGTATCGGCAGGCGCTGTTGGCCAGGGCCTCCGCAGCGGCCGAACCGCACCCGTCCAGCGCCAAGCCCAGGCTCGGATCGTCTTGCATGACCTGCGCCGCGTAGTCCTCGAGCGCCGAACCAATTGTGCATACGGCGACCGCCACGCGCTGGGCACTGCCCAGGTGTTGAGCCACGAGGGTGCCGGAAAGGGGCGCTCCTCCCTCGAGCGTCAGTCGCTCGTGTCGCAGGCCCTCGACCTCCACCAGCCGGTACAGGACGGCCGGGGCGATGAGCGGCTGCGCCGCGGCCAGGGCGGTTTCGGCTATGGCGACGAGCGCCCGGCTGCGCCCGCGGATGACTACCGGGTCGGCCCCCTGCCCGCGCAATACGAGGTCAGCATCCAGCGTTAGCGTCCAATCGCGGCGAACCGGCATGAGGCTAGACCGTCACCTTGGGCAGCGCTCGAAAATACGCGATGTAGCGTGCCGCATACTCATCGCGGCCAAGGAGCAGATCGGTGGCGCGGATAATTCCAGCGAGCTTGCCCGGATCGGTGATCAGGCAGTTTGCTCCGCGCCCGACCGCCAGCGCCAGAAAGGCCTGGTTGATCGTGTGGCGGTCGGGAAGCCCGAAGGAAACATTGCTAGCTCCCAGGTTGAGGCTCACCCCGAATTCCTTGCGCACGCGCTCAATCGTGGCCAGGGTCACCACGCCCGCACGGCTGTCGGCGCCGACAGTCAGCACCAGCGGGTCGATGATCACGTCCGCGGCCGGGATCCCGAGTTTGGCCGCCCGCTCGAGGATCTTCCCCGCCACTTTCACCCGCGACTCCGCATCCATGGGGATGCCATTGTCGTCCATCGTCAGGCCAATGACCGCTGCGCCGCGATCCTTGACCAGAGGCAGCACCGAACGCAACGAGGCCTCTTCACCGTTGACCGAATTGACCAGCGGCTTGCCGGGAACCACCTTGAGCGCCGCCGCGAGCGCGGCTGGGTTGGGCGTGTCGATGCAGATCGGAACGCCCATCGCTTCGGCCACCACGGTCACCACTCTGGGCAGCACGGCCACATCGTCCAGGCCCGGCACGCCCACATTGATATCCAGCACTTCGGCTCCGGCCGCCACCTGGGCCGCGGCCGATTCCAACACCAGCGCCATGTCGCCGGCCTGAAGCGCCGCCGCAAGCTTCTTGCGTCCGGTAGGGTTGATGCGCTCGCCGACGATCACAGCCTGGCCCTCCGTGTCGATGGTCGCTTCGCGCGTGGCGCCCTTGAGTACGGTCTGCATGGTATGGAGGTCCCTTCTCAAAGATGAATGAGTCTGCAAAACGCGTCAGGGCGCGAACTCCCCTGACGCGGCAGCGAGTAATGTACCGACGAACGGGACGCGGCGCGCGCCGTCGAGGGCGGCGTGCGCGCCGGCCCGCTCAGTCCGTGGGCAATTTGGCTTCCACTTCCGCGATGGCCCGGTCGAGAATCGCCAGCAGCTCGTTCATCTCAGCGGCCGTGATGACGAGCGGCGGGGCGAAGAGGGTCATATCACCCAGCACGCCCTCCACCGCGCCGGAGCACGGATAAGTGACGAGGCCTAGGCGCATGGCGGCTTGGTCGATCCGCGCGCTCACCCGCAGCTCGGGCGGGAAGGGCTCGCGCGTTTCCCGATTGCGCACATACTCGAGCCCGAACATCAGGCCCAGCCCACGCACATCGCCGACGATCGAATGATGATCCATGATGCCACGCAGCCCGGCCTGCGCCTGGAGCCCGCGTTCGAGCGCATTCTGCATCAGATGGTGATCCACCAGGTAGCGAATGGCCGCGATGGCGCCCGCGCAGGATACGGCATTGGCGTTGAACGTGTGGCCGGCGCGAAAGGGCGAATGGGCCTTCTCCAGCACCGCCCACACATCATCGCGCGCGATGACCAACGCCAGCGGTGTATAGCCGGAGGTGATCCCCTTGGCCGAAGCGAGGATATCGGGCGTGACACCCGAGTGCTCGATCCCCCACATCGCGCCCGTGCGCCCCCATCCGGTCATCACCTCATCGGCGATGAACAGGATTTCATAGCGATCACAGATCTCGCGGACGGTTTCGAAGTAGCCCTGCGGTGCCGGCACCGCACCCAGCGACGCGCCCACCACTGGCTCGGCAATGAACGCCGCAACGTTCTCCGCACCTTGCTGGCGGATGGCGGTCTCGAGTGCGCGTGCACATTTCAATTTGCAGGAGGGAAAAGTCAGCTCGAACGGACAGTGGTAACAGAAGGCGGGCGGAATGTGCGGCGACTCGACGAACATCGGCAGAAACAACTTGCGCCGTGCCACCAACCCCGAATAACCCGCGGCCGAGATCGAGTTGCCGTGGAACCCCTGCCAGCGGCTGATGACCTGATACTTGCCCGGTTTGCCTTGCTCCACCCAGTACTGCCGCGCCAGGCGCACCGCGTCATCGGTTGCATCCGTGCCCGTGCAGGTGAACCATACACGGCTGTTCCCCTTCAATTCGCCGGGCGCGAGATCCACCACCAGGTCTGCCAGGTCGAGCATCGGCGCGTGGGTGAACGCGTGGGCCGGCGAGAAAGAAAACTTCTTCGCTTGGGCGTACATCGCCTGCGGCACGTCGTCTATGCCATGCCCGATTGCCGTGACAACAGCCGACCCTCCCGAACCGTCGATGTAGCGTTTGCCTTCGCGGTCGAAGAGGTAAATGCCTTCGGCCCGTTCAACGACCGGGTACTCGCGCTCCCACGAACGATGCACCGCATGCACATTGGGTCGGGTCATGAGGCAGGGCCTCCTGCTCTTCACGCGCGGACGGCGGTTTCTGCTGTGCGCGGTTCGATGCTAGCACACGCATCACGGGGTGTCAACGCACACATGACACATGCCGTGCGCGAATGGACCTTGCCGGCTCCGCGGACACAGCCTCAAATCCGTTGCCGCCCTCGCAGCGTGCGCGAATTGACACTCCGCAACCTGGATGCTAGAATGTTACCACCTTCACAATACGAAGCGACGGCGCACACGGGTGATCGTCGGGTGCTGAGCACGACCGCTAGTCCCCACGCGGCGCGAGCGCGAATCCGTTCGGATCGTCAGCGGCACAATCAGGCGCCGCGTGCGTTCGCCCCTCAGCAATGTCGCCCTGAACGCTCAACCATCCCTATCGCCATACCTACCGGACCTGCAGCCCGGATTCTTGAAGGTGTGCCATGGAGAAGCCTATGCAAACGCTCCTCGCGGAGATCTCAGAGAACGTGATCCTCGGTAAGCGCGCAGTGGTGGAGGCCAAGGTTCGCGAAGCGCTGGAGGCGGGCCTCGACCCGCAAACGATTCTCAATGAGGCACTGATCGCTCCCATGAGTATCGTGGGAGCACGCTTCGAATGCGGCGAGTTCTATGTGCCCGAGATGCTCATCGCCGCGCGCGCCATGCAGGCCGGCCTGGCCGTGCTCAAGCCGCACCTCTCCAAGGGCGGTGTGCAAATGCGCGGCAAAGTGGTCATCGGCACGGTCAAGGGCGACTTGCACGACATCGGCAAGAACCTGGTGGCCATGATGCTCGAAGGCGCCGGGTTTGAGATCATCGACCTGGGCACGGATGTGCCGCCCGAGAAATTCGCCAGCGTGGCGCGCGAGAGCGGTGCCAATCTGGTAGGGATGTCGGCCTTGCTGACAACGACGATGAAGAATATGAAGTCGGTCATCGAGGCGCTGGAAGACGTAGGAGTGCGCCAGAAGGTGAAAGTCATGATCGGTGGCGCGCCGGTAACGGAGGCGTTTGCCAAGGAGATTGGCGCCGACGGATACGCACCGGATGCCAGCCGCGCTGTGGCTCTGGCCAAATCCTTCGGCTAGCCCGCCCCGCGGCGCGCTTGCCATGGCCGCATCCTTGCTTCGAATGTCAGGACCCGCCCTTTCGGGCGGGTCCTTTGCATTCGCTTGACGGTCACACGCCCGCAAAGCCCGCGAAACTTGCAGCGCGGGTTCGGCTTGCAGTGCCAGATCGACTGAGCGGTCGAAGGAGAGTGCCTGCCCCTCCCGCCGATTGCTCTCGAACGCGGGAGCAACCAACCGCTCCTTGGTTTCGGGCAGTTGGCGCTCGTATTCCATGCGTGAGGCGCCATCCAGGGCGCGTGGCGCGGCGTGGCGGCTGCACCCGCGGAAGGACCACCGTGAGAACGGTTGCGCGTGCGGGGCCATTTGTACGCAGGTCGCTCGCAGGCAGGCAAGCGTAAGGCATGCTATGCCCTCCTCAAGAGGGTCTCCGTTCGCTGCAGGAGGGCGTTCAACCGGACAGTCGGGGATGAGGCTGGGTCAAGCCGAGCGGGGAGCAGTCAGTTCCGCCTCGACATCTTGGCGCGTGGTTCGCACGGAAGTACCGCCTGGGCCCAGGGTCGAGCGGCCGCCGACGACGTTGCCCCAGGCCAGGCACGTCGCGAGCGGCTTTTTGTCCAACCACGCCGCGAGGAAGCCGGCGTCGAAAGCGTCGCCCGAGCCGGTCGTTTCAAGCGGCTCGACTTCAATCGCCGGGGCGTGCACCATGGAGCCGCCGCGCTTGCAGGCATACGCGCCATGCGCTCCATCCTTGATTACCACCAGCGGACACAAATCCAACAGGCGCGCCATCGCCCGTGCCAGATCGGCCTCGCCGGTGAGGCGGCGGGCTTCGAGCGCGTTGGGCAGAAAGATATCCGCCGCGCCGATTGCCCGGCGGACGGAAGGCACGCCCAGATGGGTGTCCTCGGTCGAGTTGCCATCCATCACCAACGCGATTCCACGCACGCGCATGAGGGCTCGGGCCGGAATGATCAGCGGCCCAGCGTAGACGCCCGGAACGAATGCCAGGCGCGGCGAGGTGGTGGCCAGTGCACGCGCGGCGGCAGGCACGGGCGGATCGGGGTCGTAGAAAGCGAGGAAGGCCCGGTCCTCAGGGAAGGAGGCGGCCACCGTGATGCGCCGCAGGGGGCGTGGGTGATCCACGAAGAGCGCCGCATCCAAGCCCTCCTCGATCGCCCGCCGGCGAACGAAGGCGCTCATCGGATCGTCGCCGAAATCCACCGCCCAACCCACCTTCAATCCCAACCGCGCCATCGAGACTGCGCAGTTGAAGCCTCCGCCGCCTGGCTGGTGGTCGAATCCGCTGGCGACCACCTCCACGCCGAGTTCGGGCAGCTTGGGTAGGCCAGTGAAAACCAAGTCCAGGCTATAGTCGCCGAGCACGAGCGCATCGTACGGTTGGCTCACGGCGGAGAAACCTCGTCCAACGTGGACAGTATCATTCCAGTGCGGGGAACAGCGCCCCGTGGCGCTGCCGGTATTCATCCACGAGCACACGCGCCAGTCGCACGTCGCTCACCAGCGGATGGATGGCCAATGCGCTCACCGCCAGGTTGGACGAGTGTTCGAGCACGGCGCGGATCGTGAGCTGTTCGTAAGCTTTCACCTGAAGCATCAGCCCCAGGCAGTGCGCAGGAATCTCACCCACCGCCAGCGGCCGGATGGAGTCTGCGCTGACCACGGCCGGGATTTCCACGACATCCCGCGCCCCCATGCCGTGGATTGCGCCCTCGTTCGGGATATTGAGCACCATCACGCGTGGCGTGGTGCCGCGCAGGGCTTCCATCACATCCAGCGCAACACCGGCGTAGCCTTCGGCGGCCAGCTCCTCGGCCACGGCTGGATCGACCTGGGCGAGCCAATCGGCCTGCCCGGTTTCTCCGGTCATGTAGGTGTGCCCACGCTGGCGCATGTAGGCACCGTATGCGGCCACCATTTGCGAAGTCTCGCCGCGTGCCGCGTGAGCGCGCAACGCCGCTAGCAGATCTCCGTTGATGCGCACCAGGAACTCGCCGCGGGTTTCTTCGCTGCGCAGGATGTTCGCTACCGCCTCGCGCGCGTGGTAGTAGTAGTACAGGTACTCGTTCGGGATCAGCCCCAGCTCGGCCACCAGGTTCGAATCGAAAGGCAAAC
>MGOA01000170.1 GCA_001796965.1 Chloroflexi bacterium RBG_16_64_43 | reverse complement strand
CCGGTCGCATCGCGAACTCGCGCGCGCAGCATCAGCGCCTGGGCCTTCTCGGCCGAGGTCACGGCCAAACGTAGTGCGCCCTCGATCTCGCGCAACGCCTCCCGGGGTTGGTTGGTAATCTCGAATGCGCGCGCCATGCCGTAGCGTGATGCAAACACCTTGGTGTCCAGACCGTAGGCTGAATGGAAATCGCGATAGGCTCCGTTGCCATCGTCTACCGCCAGATAGGCCTCGCCGCGAGTCAGGAAAGCCTCGATCATGCGCGGTGAGAGAGTGACGGCCTGGCTAAGAACCTCAATCGCCGCCTGGGCCCCGCCTTCAGCCAGCAGCGCCTTGCCATAGGTCAGCCATCCTTGCGGGTCGTCCGGCGCATAGGTGACATACACCTCCAGCGGGGTCAGCGCCGAAGCGCTCAACCCGAGATCCATATCGGCTTGACCCATGATGAAGTACGACATTGGGATGGTCGGATCAATCGATTGGGCGTGCAGCTCGGCGCTGATGGCGCCTTCCTCGTCGTGGTTGAGCAGTGCCAGGCGGCCGCGCGTGACCCACGCCATGGCATGCTGGGAGTCTACCTGGAAGGCGCGCTGCAGGTCATCGTCGGCGGCCGAGAGGTCTCCAGCGCGCATGTGGAGGGCGGCTCGCTCGACGTAGGCATCCGCGAAGACCGGGTCGAGCTCGAGCGCGCGGTCGACATCGTGCATGACATCCGCCTGGGGATCGCGCAACAGCGTGAGGCGGGCCCGCGCCAGGTAGGCGGGCGCATAGAGCGGATTGGCGTTCAAGGCCTTGGCGATGGATTCGCGCGCCCAATCCAGGTTGCCCATCTGGCGTTGGGATTCGGCGACCATCTGATGAAGATCGGCCGCGCCAGGGTCAATCACCAGCACTTGGTTGAGATACTGTACGGCCTCTTCCCATCGGTTGCCGCGCATCGCCTCCACACCGATCCCATACGCGGACACGACTGGATGTGGCGTGGCCCCGTAGAAGGGCGTGGGTGTCTGCTCCACACCGAAGTACTCCGCCATCGAAACGGAACTGGAGAGCGGCATCTTGGGCCGCAAGGTCGGCGAGGCGGCCGGCGACGCGGAGGCGCTCGGCGTCGGCGTACGCAGGATGATGGCCAGGCCCGGCCGCCAGAGCGATCGCCCGAGTGAAACGGCTCCCCAAATCAGCACTGCGCCCCCGGCCAGGGCAGCCAGGAGGATTAATACTCGCATGATGAGCTGCGGTGGGATGCTGATGGCCGCTGCGGCGGGGGAAGGTCGGCGGTCGGTCGAACGCGCCAGGCTGTTGGTGGTCGTGGCGGGACCGGTGCGCGGCCCGGGCGTCGCTTCGGTGCCTTCGCCGAGCATGCGCAGCCCGGCCCGCGCCGCCGGGTGTTGCGGATCGAGCTTCAACAAGCTCTGCAGGCACTGCGCCCGTTCGCGCTCGTTGTCGGCCACCGCGCTCAACAGCAGCCAGTACTCCGGGTTCGACTGGTCGGCACGCAGAAGCCGCCCAAGAAGCAGGCGTGCTTGCGCCCGCCGACCGGCGCGGGCCGCTGCCACTGCCTCTGCAAACATGTCTTGATCTGGCATCCGCCACCCAGCCGCGGGCGCGTTCCGAGGGATAGGGTCAAGTATAATCGCGAACGGCCAGCGCGCAGCCGGCGCCGGCCGCCATCAACCTGTATGACGAGCCCCATCCCGACCACCTCCCGCCGCACTGTCATCGCCGCCCTGGTTCTCATTCTCGTCGCGGGCGCGTGCAGCGGCTTGCCAGGAGCCGCCACTCCCACACACACACCATTGCCGCCACCACCCAGCGCGACGCCGGAGCCCCTGGCAGCCGAAGTCAATGGGGAACGGATCACTCTGGACGAGTTCGAGCGGGAGGTGCGGCGCTTCGCGACGGGCCGAGCCAGCCTGGGCATCGACCTTGCACCCTCCCCAGACGACCGAAAGGCGGTGCTGCGGGCGATGATAGAGGAGCGGGTCGTGGTCCAGGCAGCGTTGTCCGAAGGCTTGACCGTCGACGAAACCGCCATTGCCCAGGGGGTCGACCAAGCGCGTGCCGCCCGCGGGGGTGACCCGGCCTTTTCAGAGTGGCTTGGCCAATCAGGTTACACCGTCGAGGAATTCACCCTCGCGCTGAAGCGCCAAATGCTCTCGCGCGCCATCACCGATCGGATCGTGGACGGGGTGCCGCCGCAAGGCGAACAAGTACATGCCGCTCACATCCTGGTATCTTCCCAGGCCGTGGCGGACGAGGTGCGATTGAATATCGCCAGCGGGGCAGATTTTGCGCGGACGGCTCGCACGTACTCCCAGGACTTGAGCACGCGCGCGGGAGGCGGCGATCTGGGATGGTTCCCGCGAGGCTGGCTGGCGGTTCCGGAGATTGAGGCAGCCGCCTTCGCCCTCGCCCCAGGTGAGCTAAGCCCGGTCGTCGTTGCCGCGGACGGGTTTCACATCGTGACCACCATCGCAAGAGAAAACGAGAGGCCGCTCTCGGCCCCGGCGTTGGAGGCGGCCCGGCGCAAGGCGTTGCGCGATTGGATTGACGAAAAGGTCGCTGCCGCCCAGGTTCAAGTCTTCGTCGCGTTGCCTTAGGCTGGCCGACGGCGCAGCTCCGAAGAAAGGTCGAGACGCAATGAGTGAATACTCTCCCGACATCAGCAAATCCGGCCCCGGCTGCGGCGGGGTGGCAATGTATATCCTGAGCGCCCTGCTGATCCTCTTCACCATCGGGGCGATTGCGGCCTATGTAGTTCTCTTCGTTAACCCCGAGCTCCCGGTCAATCCCTTTCGCACGCCCACACTTCCCGCCACGGCCGCAGGCCCGGATGCCACACCGACCGAGGTCATCCTTTTCCCGCCGACGTTAGTTCCCGTCGCCAGCGGAACGTATTCCTTCACCGCCACCGTTCCACCGGGGATCGCGTCGCCAACGCAGACCGCAATCCTCGCCACCCGTACGCCCACCCAGACAGCCACTGCCACGAGCGAACCCGCCCCGCCCACGACACCATCACCCACGCCTTTTCCGCTTGTGCTCCAGCCAAGCGGGATCCAGGCCGCGCAGGGGTTTAAGGGATGCTCATGGACCGGGATTGCCGGTCAGATCTTCGGCCCGAACAACGGCGCGCCCATCTCCTACTTGCCTGTTCACCTGGAAGGTATTTGGAACGGCCGCACCTTCGATCAGGACGCCATCACCGGCAGCGCGCCCGAGTATGGCCCGGGGGGCTACGAGTTCAACTTGGGCACGCAACCGGTTGCCTCCGATCGCACGCTGTGGGTGCAGGCCGTCGACGCGGTGGGCATGGCTCTTTCCGAGCGAGTGTATTTGACGACCTACGCAGACTGCGAGCACAACTTGCTGATCGTCAACTTCAACCAGGTTCGCTGAAGAATGCGGCTGGTATAATCGCCGCGTGGAACATCCCAGCGAGTGGGATTCATTTCTCGCCCGACACCCCGCAGCCCACATTCTTCAGACGCGCGAATGGGGTGAACTGAAATCCCGCTTCGGCTGGGAAGCGCATCCAGTCATCGAAAGTGAGGCAGGCGCGCTGGTCCTGGTGCGGCGCCTGCCTCTTGGTCTCAGCCTGGCATACATCCCTCGCGGTCCCGTTCCTGCCTCCGAATTCTCCATGGCCCAACTGCTCCCGACGCTCGACATGCTGCTGCCGAGCCGGCGAGTGGTGGCGCTGCTCATCGAACCCGACCTGCCGGACTCAGAACCGGTGCGAACCGGCCTGACGCGCCTCAACTTACAGGCAGGTCGCCTCAGCGTGCAGCCGCCACGCACGATCGTTGTGGACCTAACGGGCAGCGAAGACGACATCCTGGCTCGCATGAAGCAGAAGACACGCTACAACGTGAACCTGGCCAAGCGCCATGGGGTGCTCGTGCGCGCCGGTGACGACACGCAAGCCTTCTACGCCCTCATGCAGGAAACGACCGAACGCGATGAGTTTGCCGCGCATTCGCCGGCGTACTACGAGGCGGCCTTTGAGTTGTTTTCGGCGAACGATCGGGTTCAGCTGCTCTTCGCAGAGAAGGCAGGGCGCCCGCTGGCATCGCTGATGGTATTCACGATGGGCCAACGTGCGTGGTACTTCTACGGCGCCTCGAGCAGCGAATCGCGCCAGAAAATGGCCCCGTACCTCCTGCAGTGGGAGGCGATGCGCTGGGCCCGGTCGCGGGGGTGCACATCCTACGACATGTGGGGCGTCCCTGACCTAGACGAGCAGGCCCTGGAGAGCGGCTTTGCATCGCGATCGGACGGCTTGTGGGGCGTGTACCGCTTCAAGCGCGGATTTGGCGGGCGCTTGGAGCGCACAGTTGGCATGTGGCAACGCGTTTACGCTCCCGCAGTATTCCGGGCCATGATGCTCGTGATGCGCCTGCGGCGCATGGAGGCAATGTGATCCGCGCACGCCTGGTTTCCTCCGCGCAGGCGTGGCATACCGCAGTCAGTTCTCTGCCTGCAGCTAACTTCATGCAAGCCTGGGAATGGGGGGAATTCAAGTCGCGCTACGGATGGCGCCCCGAGCGCTGGGTTTGGGCGGACGAGGTCGATCCGGCAGGCGGCGCTTTGGCGGCAGCCCAGGTGCTGGAGCGCAGACTGAGCCTCGGGCCGCTCACCTTCTCCGTGGCATACGTGCCCAAAGGGCCGCTTTTTCGTTCGCACGGTGACGCTATTCCGGATCGCGTACTGGCCGACCTCGAAGCCCAGGCCCGCCTGCGGCGGGCGATACAGATCAAGATCGATCCTGACATTCCACAGGCGTCGCGCGGCGCCGAGGAAGCTCCTGAACAGACCCACGCCGAGGGCGAGCAGCTTGCCGCTCTCCTCGCGCGGCGTGGATGGCGGCCCTCGCCTGAGCAGGTCCAATTCCGTAGTACCGTCGTGCTCGACCTCGCGCCAACCGAAGATGCCCTGCTGGGCGCGATGAAGCAGAAGACGCGCTACAACATCCGATTGGCGGCGCGCAAAGGAGTTGTCGTGCGCCAGGGGGCTTTGACCGACCTTCCCACGCTTTATCGCATGTTCGCGGCCACAGCCCACCGGGATGGATTCATCATTCGCGATGAAGCCTACTACGATGCTGCCTGGGGGGCTTTCATCCGCGCGGGGTTGGCTCAGGCCTTTGTCGCCGAATCGGAAGGCCATCCGATTGCCGCCGTCATCGTGTTCTTTTACGCGCGCCGAGCGTGGTAGTGTACGGCATGTCACTCGAGGCCGACCGCGAGAAGATGCCCAACCATCTTCTCCAGTGGGAAGCGATGCGTTGGGCACGCGCCCAGGGCTGCACAACCTACGACCTGTGGGGCGCGCCCGACGCGCCAAATCCACAAGATCCGCTGTGGGGTGTCTACAACTTCAAGCAAGGTTTCGGCGGCCGCTTCGTGCGCCACCTGGGCGCGTGGGATTTCGCCCCCAACCGGGCGCTGTACACCGCGTATGCGCTCATTCTTCCGCGCGTGCTGGGTCTGATGCGGCACGCTGCACGCGGCCGCATCCGGCGAACCGCGATGAGTGAGGACGGTCGGACCGGAGAGTAGAGGTCCGGCGCGCCTCGTGCGATGTCGGTGCCGCACGAGGGCAGAGAACTGGGATCGGTGAACCTCTGCGCGCGACGGTGGTGCGGTGTGGGTGCCCTCTGGGATCACCTCCCCATTTGAAGAAGGACGCCCGGCGCCGCCTGTTCGACCTTGCTGCCGGTGTCAACAGGCCATCGGCAGCCGTAACCCGGAGGGGCTTTCCATGAGTGACATTCGCTTAGCGAGGGTGCCGCTGGCCGCCCTACCCACGCCCGTTGATGAACTGCCGCGACTGAGCGATCGCCTCGGCTGCCGCATCTACGTTAAGCGCGATGACCTGACCGGCCTGGCGATGGGCGGCAACAAGACGCGCAAACTCGAGTACCTTGTGGCCGATGCAATCTCGGCCGGCGCGAGGACATTGATCACCGCCGGCGCACCACAATCCAACCACTGCCGCCAAACAGCGGCCGCGGCGGCGCGCATGGGCCTGCGCTGCGTGCTCATTCTGTCCGGTGAGCAGTCTCAACCCCAAACCTCTACCGGCAACATCCTACTCGACAGGCTCCTCGGTGCGGAAATCGTTTGGACCGAGGGCAAGGATCGCGATGCAATGATGGAGCAAGTGCTCGAAGGAGAGAGGCTGGCCGGCCATCAACCGTATCTCATCCCCTACGGCGGTTCGAATCCGATTGGCGCTGCCGCGTACGCCGTGGCCATGCTGGAATTCGCGGCTCAGAACATTGAAGTTGATTGGGTGGTCTTCGCCACCTCCTCGGGGGGCACCCAGGCAGGCCTGGCGCTGGGAGCTCGGCTGGGCGGTCTCAAGGCTCGCCTGCACGCCATCAGCGTCGATAAGCCCACCTCGCCGTTCCGCGATCGGGTCTCCGAACTCGCCAACCGCACCGCTGAGAAGATCGGGGCCGAATATCGTATTCGCCCTGATGAGCTTATTGTGGATGACCGCTTTGTCGGCGCGGGCTACGGCAAGCCGGATGCGCTCGAGCTTGGAGCGATCTCTCTATTCGCGCGCATGGAGGGCATCCTGCTCGATCCGGTCTACACCGGCCGCGCAGCGGGCGGCATGCTGTCGATGATTCGATCGCGCGAGATTGCGCCCGGCGCGCGTGTGCTCTTCTGGCACACGGGCGGCACGCCCGCGCTGTGGGCCTACTCCGCCCAATTAGCGGCCTTCAATGGATGATCGGCGGGCGACCTTCGATCGCGTCATCGTTGCAAGCCCCCTAGATTCCACGTAACTAGCTAGCCTTCCTCGCCCTGGATCCAGTCAACCGAACGGGCCCGAACCCGTCGCATCATGATGGAATGCCCGCATGGTCATCGTTTCCTCTGCAAACCCAAGCGCCGGTTCGGTGGCAAGCGGACTCACAGACACGAATCTCGGCCAAAAACGTGATGGTTGCCAGGACTGATCCTGGCGATCTTGGTGGCTATGCGCAGGAGGCGCGGAATTCCTCGGTCAGAGGCAGCTCTGGACGTCGTGCGGAATCGGCATGGCACTTGCTGCCCGAATGAGTGGAGTCCGCGCCGATCCACCTGCTCTCTTCAATCTAATCGCCTCACGCTGGCGAAAGACCCAACTCTGCGGCACCCCCTTCCCGAGAGGCGACCGGCGCCGCTCTTGGGCGCGCGTATCGTCTCAAGTTGTGCTCTCGGCTTGAAAAACCAGACCTCCCCGACGCCGATCGGACGTCAGGGAGGTCTGGTCGTTGACCCCTGAGCGAGAGGAGGCTCAAGGCATCATGTGCTCGGGAACACCCTCGCCCTCGTCACACGAGAGGCGGAACCCGCTTCCACAACTCACGCAATCCCCCATTCTCAGTCCCTGCAGCGCCTACTGGCGCGGGCGCCGCAGGAAGGCTGGAACGTCCAGGTCGTCAACCGACATCTGTTGAGTCCGCGCCATCGATTCGGCGAAGGCGGGCACCTTGGCAAGCCGTGCGCCGACTGCCGACGGCATGGATTGGGCCGTCGCCGTTGCGCGCGCGGTGGATTTCGTTACCGGCCGTTCCAGTTTGCGCGGCATAGCCGTGCGTTCGAACCCGGTGGCAATGACGGTGATGCGGATCTCGTCGCCCATGGTCGGGTCAATGACTGCCCCAAAGATCAAGTTGACGTCCGGATGCGCGGTCTCTTTGATGATTGCGGCCGCATCGTTGACCTCGAACAGGCTCAAGTCCGGACCGCCGGTGACGTTGAACAAGATACCCCGCGCTCCGTCGATGGTGATGTCGAGCAATTGACTCGAGATGGCCATCTCGGCCGCCTTGCGCGCGCGGTCCTCGCCCGCTGCGCGGCCGACGGCCATCAAGGCCGCGCCGCCCTCCGACATGATCGTCCGCACGTCGGCGAAGTCGAGGTTGATCAGGCCAGGGATGGTGATGAGTTCCGAGATGCCTTGGATGCCCTGGCGCAGGACGTCGTCGGCCAGCTTGAATGACTCCTGCAGGCTGGCGCGCTTTTCGACCAGTTGCAGCAATCGGTCATTGGGAATAACGATCAGCGTATCGACATGCTCCTTGAGCTTGCCGATGCCGCCCTCGGCCGATTGCGACCGCCGCGAGCCTTCGAAGGTGAAGGGGCGAGTGACCACGCCAATGGCCAGTGCGCCGACTTCCTTGGAAATCTGGGCTACGATCGGCATGGCGCCGGTGCCCGTGCCGCCGCCCATGCCGCCGGTGATGAACACCATATCGGCGCCCTTGATCACCTCGTACAGCTCCTCCGCCGACTCCTCGGCGGACTTGCGGCCGACATCCGGGTTGCCCCCAGCCCCCAGGCCGCGGGTGATCTTCTCGCCAATTCGAACGCGGGTGCCCGCGTTCGACAGGAGAAGGGCCTGTGCATCCGTGTTGACCGAGATAAACTCGATCCCCGCCAAGCCCTCCGCGATCATGCGGTTGACCGCATTCTGCCCCGCGCCACCTACCCCGATAACTTTGATGCGAGCGAACGTCTCGACCTGTTGAACGGAAGCCATGGTTCCTCCTCTCGAAATGTGCCCGTGCCGCCGAGCCATGGGCGAACCCATTCCTCTCGACCGGGCGCCGCGGGCCTAAGGTGCAAGTCGCTTCAGAAAATCCTTGATCTGCCCCCAATCGACCGAGGGGCGCTCTCCACGTCCGCGGCGGCGCGGGGCCGGCGCCGCCGGACCCTCGCTGACCGCGACATGTTGCAGCCACAGCAACAGACCCACGCTGGTTGAATAGGCGGGGCTGCTCAGTTGATCCACCAACCCGCGTAATTCACCGGGGCCCGCAACGCGCACGGGCATGTTGAGGATGTCGGCCGCCAAACGGCGGACACCCGGCAACCGGCTCCCGCCACCGGTGAGCACGATGCCCGCCGGCAAGTAGTTGACCGCACCCACCCGCTCGATCTCTTGCAGCACCAGCGAGAAGACCTCTTCCATTCGCGGTTGGATGATGGCCACCAGATCCGCCCGCTGAACTTCCACCGGAGCTTCCTCGCCGAACGGCCGGACTAAGAAGCTCTCGCCGGGCTGGATCTCGGATGGGATGGCGTGCCCATGCGTCAGCTTAACCGTCTCGGCCACCTCGCCCGGCATGCGCAAACCGTGGGCGATGTCCGAAGTGACGTGATTGCCGCCAATCGGGAGCACCGCCGTATGACTCACGGTTCCCTCATGGAAGAGGGCGATGTCGGTTGTTCCCCCGCCAATGTCCACGACGCCGGCGCCCATGTCGCGCTCGGTGTCGCGCAGCACCGCCTCGGCCGAGGCCAACGGGTTGAGCACGAAGCCTTCCACCTCCACCCCGCAGGCCTGGACACACTGGGCCAAGTTCTGCAGCGCGGTCGTGGCGGCGGTGATGATGTGGGTCTCCACTTCCAGGCGGAAGCCGTGCATCCCCACCGGGTTGCGGATGCCCTCCTGCCCATCCACTACGAACCCGCGCGGCAAGACATGCACCACCTGGCGGTCGTAAGGGACGGCGATGGCCCGCGCCGCCTCATTGGCGCGCGCCACGTCCTCGGCAGAGATCACGTCGCCCGAAACGCCAACGACCCCGCGGCTGTTGATCGACGAAACCTGCGCCCCGGCCAGGCTCACCACGGCCGAGGCGATTTCGTAGCCGGCGGTGCGTTGGGCTTTTTCGATCGAGGCCGCGATGGCGCGCGCCGCATCCTCGACGTTGACCACCACGCCCTTGCGCAAACCGCGCGAGGGCTCGATCCCCACCCCGATGATCTGCAGGCCGCCATCCTCGGTCTCCTGCGCCACCAGGGTGCAGATTTTGGTCGTGCCCACATCAATGCCGGTAAACAGATTCGCTGCCATGCGCTTCCTTGAGGCCAGCCAGGCTACTCGTGGTAAAACGGCTGGCGCAAGTCCTCCACGCTCACCCACCGCGGGGTCACGCCCCGCGCCAGGATGCCCGAGATAACTCGCTGATAGAGATCCGCCTTGCGGCCGATGTCCGCGGCCGTCCCAAAGTACACCGCCCACCCGCGCGGGTCGTGCAACCCCAGGCCACGCTGGGCGTCGTACACAACCGGTGCCATTTCGGGGAAAGCCGCCATGAGTTGCAGGGCGCCCGACACCACCTGCGGCTCGACCGTCGGCTGCGAGTCCAGGCGCACCTGGGGGCCCGCCTCGGGCACGTCCACGGCGACCAAGCCTGCGCGATCGCCGGGTGCCACGAAGAACACGCCCTCCGCGTCCACCCAGTAGCGCGTGGCGCCCTGCTGCCAGGCGAGGATCGGCACCCTTTCGTCCACGGTGAGGGTCACCCGATTGGGCCATCCAATGTTCATGCGGACCTGGCGCACGCCGGGGTTGGCCGCGACGAGCGCGCGGTTCATCGCGAGCGGAGAGAGGCTGAACACGTTCTCGCCCGCCACGCCGGATGCGGCGGCAACCGCCTCGGCCGGCAGATAGTCGTTGCCCTTCACTTCGGGCACGCCGGCCTCGAATACGGCTCCCGAGAGGAAGAACAGCATGCCCGCACCGGCAATCAGCGCCAGGGCGATGGCCAACGTGCGTGCATTGAAGCTGAGAGGTATACCCGGCAGGCTGACTTCGACTCCCGGCTGGCCGATGGCGATATCGTATCGGCGACGCGCGCGCGAAACCGGCGCGCGGCGGCGCGGTTCCCACGCTGTGCGGGTCGTGCTGGCATAGGTTTGGCGCGCGGCGCGCGCCGTCTGCCCCTGCCGCTTCTGGCGGAGCTGGCTGGCGCGCCCGACACCCTCTCGACGAAGACCGACTTGACTCATGCGACGTCTGCCCTAATGCTTCGCTGCGGACGATGCGCTTTCGTACGATCGCTCATTGCGCACATTCTCCGCATGTCGTTGAAAACCTAGTTCAATAAGCTTGTCTAAGAGCTGCGGATACGGGATACCGGTGGCCTCCCACAGTTTCGGATACATGCTGATCTGGGTAAACCCAGGCAGCGTGTTGGCCTCGTTGACCCACAGCGCTTGGGAATCTCGGTCGAGCAGGAAATCGACCCGGGCCATGCCGGCGCAGTCGATCGCCTTGCAGACACGCACCGCAAGGTCTTGTGCTTCGCGGGTCTTCTCGGGCGTGAGGGGCGCCGGGATGATCAAGCGGGAGCTGTCGTCGATATACTTCGACTCGTACGAGTAGAATTCCCGGCTGGGGATGACTTCGCCCGGCAGCGAGGCCCGCGGGTCGTCGTTGCCGAGCACGCTGACCTCGATTTCGCGGGCGTTGATCCCGCGCTCGATGAGCACCCGCCGGTCGTAACGCGCGGCGTCGAGTAGCCCCTCGCTCAGATCGGAGCGATTGGCGCAGCGGGAAACACCCACCGACGAGCCGAGGTTGGCCGGCTTGGTGAACAGCGGATAGGGCGCAACGGCTTCGGCTTTGCGCACCACGCCTTGCATGTCTCGTTCGATGTCGCGCCGCAAGACCAAGGCGTATTCCGGCACCGGTATGCTATAGGCCCGCATCAGGTCCTTGAACAACCCCTTGTCCATTCCGACCGAGGAAGCCAGCACGCCCGCCCCGACGTACGGCATCTCTGCCAACTCGAGCAACCCTTGCAAGGTGCCATCCTCACCGAACGTCCCATGCAGGATGGGGAAGAGAATGTCGATTCGATCGGCCAGATGCAGCACGATGTCCTTCGGGTCTCCGGCCGCCTCGTACCCCCACAGGCCGCGTGATCCCGGCTCGGGGAAGAGCAGCGCCCTGCGCACTCCCGACGCACGTTGCTTGAGCGCCGCGAGCACTCCCTCGCCAACGATCCACTGTCCCTGATGGGTGATGCCGATCTCGACAATGTCGTACTTGCCGCGATCAAGCCGGGAAAGGATCGAGGCAGCCGACATCAAGGAGACTTCATGCTCCCCAGAACGCCCGCCGAACATCACTCCCACGCGCACCTTAGGCATGCTGCGCTCCAACTGCCGTCTCTCCCCATTCGCCAATCAGTTCAACTTCGGGTTCGAGAGTCACACCGAACTGCTCGTGCACGGTCGAACGAGCCAAGTCCATCAACGCCTTGACATCCGCCGCCTTAGCCTGACCGGTGTTGACGAAGAAGTTGGCGTGCACGGTCGAAATCTCCGCCTCCCCGATCCGCCTGCCCTTCAGCCCCGCCGCTTCGATGAGCCTGCCGGCATAATCGCCGGTCGGGTTCTTGAACATCGAGCCCATACTGGCACCCGGGGGCTGAGTCTCGCGGCGCTTGCCACTCAGCGCTTCCACTCGCGCCATGGCTTCGGCCGGCGAACAGGATGCCAGGAGAAACTCGGCAGATAGCACGACACCCGATCCGCGTTCCCGCTTCAACCGGCTAGAACGATAGCTGTAGCCCAGGTCTTTGGCCGTGACCCTGGCTACTTGAGCGGTGGAATTCGACCCCACCTGCTGATTTCCACGTTGCAAGATACTAGCCATATGAAGGGAAGTGTTCATATCCCCGCCAAACGCGCCCGCATTCCCGACCACTGCCCCACCCACGGTCCCCGGTACAGTTGACGCCCACTCGATCCCGCTCCAGCCCTTCTGAGCTGCCGCTCGCGCAATCCCGCCGAACGAGGCGCCCGATTCCGTCCACAATTTGCAACGGGTGCGATCCTCGGCCAAGGGCTGGAATTCGACCCGCTTGGCGTGATTGAGAATGACGACCTCCCGGCACCCACGGTCCGAGATGAGCACGTTCGATCCTGCTCCCAGCATGATGAACGGCACCTCGGCCATCCACAGCCGGCTCACAACGTCCGCCAAATCTTCTGCCGACCGGGCGATGAGCAGCCCATCGGCCGGACCGCCGATGCGGGCCGAGGTATATCGGGCGAGGCCCACACCCGATTGGAGCTTCTCCCCGAACAGCGCAAGCAACCGGGTCTGATGCTCGGTGCTCACGCGCGCCTCCCCGCCCGATCCGCGCGCGAGTTTTCGCTGTGAGCGGCGTGCGAAAGGTGTTGCATCACTCGTTCGCCCACTCGGTTTCCATCGCCGGCACTCAAGGTGATCAGCACCTCGTGCGGACCGAGCCGAAGGAGCAGGTCCTCCACTGCAGCCGACTCGCCCTCTGCATAGCTGGCGTCGGGGTGTTGCATCGCCTGCACCACAGTTCGAGCCGAGAAGCTGGGGTCGTCATCTTCGCGGGAGCGGTACACCGGCAGGACCAGGACATGATCCGCGTCTTCGAATGATTCCGCGAAATCGGACTGCAGCGCGCGCGTTCGCGAGAAAGTGTGCGGCTGCCAGACCGCCCACACCGATCGTCCGGGAAACCGGTCGTGGGCGGCGGCCAGCGTGGCGCGAATTTCACTCGGATGGTGGGCGTAGTCGTCGACGAACACGACGCCGCGAGCTTCGGCGCGCACTTCGAAGCGCCGTCCGGCGCCGCTGAACTTGGCCAGCGCACCGGCCGCCACCGCGAATTCCACCCCGCACTGGTCGGCGACACACAGCGCCGCCAGCGCGTTGCGAATGTTGTGCAGGCCCGGCAAACGGGTCACCGCGCGCCCCACCGCGCGTGCCTCCGCGCCGCGCGCCGGGCGGCGCAGGACGACGAATTCGCTGCCGCCTTCGGCCGATCGCTCCCAGTGGGCGGCGGTCCAATCGGCCTCGGGCGCATCCACACCGTAGATCTGGACCCTGCGTGAGCCGGCACGGCGCACAACTTCCAGCACTCCGCTCGCGTCGCCGCAAGCGACCACCCAGCCCATGGGCGCCAGCCGGGCGAGAAACGCGTTGAAAGCCGCCTGCACATCGGCCAGCGCAGGGAAGAAATCCGGATGGTCGTGTTCGATATTGGTGATGACCTCCAACCAGGGAGTCAATCCGAGGAAAGCGTGGTCATACTCGTCGGCCTCGATCACAAAGAACTCGCCCTGCCCGGCACGAGCATTCGCGCCGCCGAAGTCCGGGAGCACACCACCCACGACAAATGAGGGTGCCAGGCCCGCCTCCGCCAAGATGAAGCTGATGAGGCCGGAGGTGGTCGTCTTGCCGTGCGTTCCAGCTACGGCAATCGTCTTGTACCCCTTCGTGAGTTCACCCAGAAACTCCGACCGCCGGTAGACCGGTACTCCGGCCCGCAGGGCAGCCACCACCTCGGGATTGTCGCTGCGGATGGCCGATGAAATGACCAACGCCTCAGCCCCGGCGACGTGCTCAGCCAGGTGACCGACCGAGACACGCGCTCCGAGCCCCGCCAACACCTGCAGCGTCGGCGAGTCGCTTTCATCCGACCCGCTCACCGGGTGCCCGCGTTCAATGAGCACGCGCGCAATGGCCGAGAGCCCTGAACCGCCGATGCCGACGAAGTGGTATCGCATCGCCTCACACGAAGATTACGATGACGAAAACAAACGCAATGGCGACTGCCACCAGCAACCAGGCCTCCCCCAGCAGCATGGGGGGCATGTAACGCATCAACGCGACCACCTGCGGGTCGGTCGCCGTCTGCCGGGCGAATTCCATGCCGACGAAGGGATAGCCCGCCTGGTGCAAGAAGAGCCAAAGGCTTCCGAAAAGCAGTGCGCCGTTCACCGCTCCGATGACCATGCCTAGTAGCCAATCCTGCATGTGTTCACGAACGAAGCGATTGCCCGGCAGCCACGGAAGGCGTGGGGTGAGATAGCCGAAGTACGCCAGCCCGCCAAACACGCCCGCCTTGACCCAAAAGAGGTCTACCAGGCGCAGCGACTCGAGCAGGTTCTGGGCATACTTCCCGAGCAGGAGGTTTACGAACAGGGCCAGCACCAAGCTGAAGGCCACCAACAGCTCCTTGGCCCAGCCGCGAAGAGAACCGACCAGGGCAAAGACCAAGACCATGAACCAGAAGACCAACCCAATGCTCATGCCCGGGCGCCCTCGGTTATCGCAAGTGAAATGAACTCTCGGGCGATGCGATCCGCGGCGTCTGAGCGCGCCAAGCGGGCGGACAAAAGGCGCATGGCGCTCAAACGCGAGGGATTGGCCTTGAGTTCGAGCACGATTGGGCCCAGTTCGGTTGCTAGCGCCTCATCCTCCAGTAGCAGCGCGGCACCGCAACGCACCAAGTAGTCCGCATTGACCTTCTGATAACGCCAGGCATGCGGATACGGCACGAGCACGGCCGGTAGACCAAACAACGGGTATTCCCCGAGCACCGAGGCTCCCGCGCGAGAGACAACGAGATCTGCCGCGGCGAGCACCGAGCCCATCGCCTCGTGGACGTAGGCCTTCGGGTGGTACCGGGACCGGATCTCTGCCGGCAAGGACTTGGCAGCTTGCTCTACCTCGGCCCAATCCAAAGTGCCGCTCACGTGGACTACATGCACCTCAGGCAACAGATCGGGCAGGCAACCAAGGAGGGCTCGGTTGATGCTTCGTGCACCACGGCTCCCGCCAAGCACAAGCAACACGAAATCATCATCTCGCCAACCTGCTTGCGCCCGAGCTCCGAGGCGCTCGGCGTTCAAGAGATCCTCGCGCACCGGATAGCCGGTGGTCATGCTCGCCGCGCGAGAGGGTAAATAGCGACGCGAGTCATCTGCCACGAGCGCAATCCGCTCTGCGAAACGGCCAATCACCCGCAAGGCAAGTGCCGGCTCGATATCTGGAACAAACATCAGGATTGGCACCCGATACATGCGCGCGGCCAAGGCCACCGGCACGCCAACATAGCCGCCGGTGACGAGCAGGGCCCCGGGGCGAAGCCTGCGCACCAACCCGGCCGCCTGCACCAAGCCGCGCAGCGCTCGCCAGGCATTGCCGGGCAAGCGCCGCCAGCCGACGCCATGAAGGCCGGCTGCTGGAATGAGTTCCAGACGCAACCCGCTGCGCGGCACCAAGTCCTCCTCCATTCCGCCGTGCCCGCCCACCCAGATCACCTCGGCCTGCGGGTGGCTACGACGCACGGCCTGGGCGACGGCCAGCCCGGGGTAGATGCCCCCGCCCGTCCCCCCAGCGCTGATCAGTAGGCGCATTGACCTTCTCAGGTTGCGGCCGACGGTGATCGGCACGCGAAACGTTGAGCACGAGCCCCATCGCCGCCATGGTCATCACCAGGTTCGAGCCGCCATAACTGAAGAAGGGCAGCGCGTTCCCGGCAAAAGGCAATAAGGCGAGTATGGTCATGATGTTGACCAGAGCCTCCACCGCAATCCAAGTTGTCATGCCTGCCGCGAACATCAACCCGAGCGAGTCCGGAGCCTTGACCGCAATGCGGTAGCCTCGCCAAATGAGCAGCGCAAAGAGCACCAGAACCACCAAGGCTCCCACGAAACCCAGCTCCTCGGCGACGACGGCAAAGACGCTATCGGTGTGCGCGGCCGGCAACGAAAAATACTTGAACCGGCTGGCCCCGGCTCCGACCCCGAATAGGCCGCCGCTCGAGATGGCCGAAAGCGCCTCGAAGATATGTAGATTGGATTCGCGAATGTCGCGCCAACCGGCCAAGTATTCTTCGATGCGCGCGGGGCGGATGACCAGCGCTAACACCAGGCCGCCAACTGCCATGACCACCGTGGCCAGAGCCACATTGCGATAGCCGCCCCCGCCCAGGAAGAACATCGCCATGCCCAAGATGACCACAGTCGCGGCCGCGCTGATGTCGGGTTCCATCAGAATGAGGCCGGCAAATGCGCCGATCAACACCGCGTAGGGCACAATCCCCAGCGAGAGGTTGTCAAGGACTTGTGACTTGGAGACCAACCACACGCCCAGGTAGATCACGGTGGCGAACTTGGCAACCTCGGAGGCCTGCACCGAGTCGTTGAATAGGCCGCGCCGGACGGGCGAATCCCAATTGACAACGACCACGGCAATCAACATGATCACGGTCAGCATCCCAACCGGCAGCGCCCAGCGCTGCCAGCGGTGGTAGTCGATGCGGAAGGTGATAGCCATCATCACCAGACCGATCAGGGCCCACACCAATTGGCGGGAGAACAGGTACCACACCGAGTGCG
Organism: Chloroflexi bacterium RBG_16_64_43; assembly: GCA_001796965.1. GTDB lineage: Bacteria > Chloroflexota > Anaerolineae > Anaerolineales > RBG-16-64-43 > RBG-16-64-43. The sequence continues at coordinate 14,606 of MGOA01000170.1, read as the reverse complement.
TGGGCGAGAGGGTGTACGACGCTCCCCAACTGCTGGAGGCGACCGTCATCAAGCCCAGGACGATCAGCGCCAGCACCAACAGGAGCATGATGTGGTCAAAACCCAAGTCCGCGCCGCGCATGCGTTCGCGGAAGAGCTTGGTCATCGCTTCCCCTTTCCTTGCAGCCCGCGCACCAACACCCGGAAATGTTCGCCGCGCTCTTCGAAATCACGATACTGGTCGAAGCTTGTTCCGCCCGGGGCAAGAAGGACCACCTCACCACGTCTGGCCACGCGCGCGGCGTGGCCCACCGCCTGCCCCAATTCCGCGAAGGAGGAAACGGTGCGCGGCCGCGCGTCGGGCTCGAGCTCGCCTAGTGCCCGGCGGATAAGCGGCGCCGCCTCGCCAAAGAGCACCAGGTGCTCGACCTGGGCTCGTACCACCTGGGCCCACTCCTCCCACGGCAGTTGTTTGTCGCGCCCGCCGGCCAACAGAACGATCGGCTGCTCGAACGAGCGCATGGCGGCGATCGCCCGCTCGGGAGCCGTGGCGATCGAGTCGTTGTACCAGTCCACACCCTCGATGGAGGCCACATGCTCCAGACGGTGCGGCACGCCGCGGAACCCAGGAATGGCCTGGGTCATCGATTGTGGGGAGAAGCCCGCTGCCATGGCGATGGCACAGGCGGCCACAACATTTGCCAGATTGTGGCGCCCACGCAGTTGAACACTGGCTGCGGGGAGGATCCGCGTTCGCTCCCCGCCTGAAGAAAGGCAAATCCAATCCCCGTCAAGAAACGCGGCGGTTCCCCATTCGGGCTGCAGGCCGCGTTCGATGGAGAAGTATGTCAGCCCCCCGCGCACGTGCCCGGCAAGTGCGCGCGTTTCCGGGCTGTCCCATCCCAGCACTGCCGCGTCCTGCGCGTGCTGGAATTCGAGGATGCGGGTCTTGGCATCGCGGTAGGCATCCATCGTCCCATGCCGGTCGAGATGGTTGGGTGAGAGGTTGAGCACGGCCGCCACCCGCGGACTGCGGGTCATCACCTCCAATTGGAAGCTGGAAAGCTCCATCACCGCCACGTCGCCCTCTTGCATTTGGGCTGCCTCATTGAGCAGCGGGTTGCCGATATTGCCCCCGACCCACGCCGCATGGATTTCGCCTCGCGCGGCGGCTGCGCGCGCCATCTCGCCCACCAGGGAGGTCGTGGTCGTTTTGCCGGCCGACCCGGTAATGCCCACCACTCGCGCAGGCGTGATCTCGAGGAAGAGCTGCGAATCATTGGTGATACGCAGGCCTCGCTTACGAGCGGCCGCGACGATCGGCAGGTCGCCCGGCACACCACCGGAGAGATGCAGCAACGAGGCGCCCTCCAGCATCTCGAGCGGGTGCCCGCCGAATTCAAAGCGCACCTCAAGCCCTTGCAGCGCCATGCGCTCCCTTTCGAGGGCGTGCGCCGGCTGGCGGTCGCTCACGACCACCGGCACACCCTGTGCGGCAAAGTAGCGCGCCGTTGCCACGCCCTGGCGGCCCAGCCCGAGAACCACCACATGCGGCAGGCGTCCACGCTCGCGGCTCACGCTTGGTCCGGTTCCGCAGGCTAGCCCGCAACCTGCACGGTCGATTTCACGCCGCGCGGCGCTCCAATGGGCATCGCCGGCAACTGCTCCTCGACCCCGAGCCAGAAGTGGTTCGGCAGCACCGTCCGCGAGGCGCGCACCGTCAACCCGGCGACGCATTGCTCGCGCTTCGCGGCTTTGGTCTCGGCAGCCCGCCCGCCATTGACCATGGTGCTGGGGTGCACGTAACAGGTGTTGGCCGGCCGGCCGTACTTCTGCGCGTAGTAGCGCGCTGCGCGCTCGAGTCGATCCTGAAGTGTGCGTTGAGCTTCACCATCAAACCAGAGCATTCCGAGTTCCATGGGAGCCTCCATTCAAATCTGCAGGGAGCCTCATCCCTGCAACTTAGGCAACCGCGAGGGCCACACCCACCATGGCCGCCAGCAGCCCAATCAGCCAGAAGCGCTGCACCACCTGAGTCTCGCTCCATCCCAGCAGCTCGAAGTGATGATGCAGCGGAGCCATCTTGAACAAGCGCTTGCCCTTCGTCCAGCGGAAGTAGACGACCTGCAGGATGTCACTCATCGTCTCGCTGACCGGGACGATGGCGATGAGAGGCAAGATGGGCCACTGGGCGGTCATGAGCGCCACCACCCCCAGAAGCGCGCCCACGGCCAAGGAACCGGTGTCGCCCATGAAAAGTTCGGCGGGGTGCGCGTTGTACCAAAGGAAGGCAAACAGCGCCCCGACCACAGTGAAACAGAACCGCACCAAGAAGACTTGCCCCTGCAACGCGGCGATGATGGCGAAGGCCACAAAGGCGGTGGCCGCTGTCAGCCCGGCCAGGCCATCCAGACCATCGCTGATATTGACCGCATTCGAGGAGGCCACGATCACGAAGGCCGCCACCGGCAGATACCAAACGCCCAGGTCGAAGTAGCCGGGAACACCGGGCAGGAACACACCCGGTACTTGCAGCACGTATTTCAGACCCGCGGCGGCAATCAGGGCTACCACCGACTGGGCCAGGAATTTCTCGCGGGCGCGAAGCGGCCGGTTGCGCAGGCCGAGCCAGTCGTCGACTGCGCCCAGAACCGCGAAGGCCACCATCACCCCCAGCGGCAGCAGGATCGAACGCCCAATCAGCGACCGGCCCAGAATGGGCACGGTGTTGAGGAGCAGAGTGATCACCACCACCGGGATGACGATCATCAGCCCGCCCATGGTCGGCGTACCCAACTTGGTCTGGTGGCTGCGCGGCCCGTCGAGCCGGATCTGCTTGCCCACCCGCCAGTAGCGCAGGATGCGCAGCAGCGGACCGCCCCAGATGACGGTTAGGGCGAAGGTGATCCCGCCCAAGCTGAGGGCCATCGTCATGCCGTGGGTCACGCGTCCATCTCCAACGCCGCGACGAGCGAGTCGAGGCGCAATGCGTGCGAGCCCTTGATCAGCACCACGTCGCCTTCGCGTATCTGCTGCTGCAAGAAGGCCCTGGCCTCCTCGGCCGAGGAAACGATCACGATGCGCGCGTCGGGGAGACCCTGCAAGTGCGCTTCCTCGGCGATCCAGCCCGCCCGCGTGCCAACCGTCACCAGAATGTCGGCGGCCTGGGCGGCACGTGCCCCGACCATCCGGTGCCCGCGCTCCTCAAACTCGCCGAGTTCCAGCATGTCGCCTAACACCGCAATGTGCCGTCCTTCAATCTCCACCAGCAGGTTGAGCGCGGCGATCATGGAATCGGGTGAGGCATTGTAGGTATCGTCGATGATGAGCGAGTTCTTGGGGCCGGTGACGGTCATCAACCGCAGTTGGGTAGAGGGTGCCTGCAACCCGTCGAGGATTTCCTGCCAAGTCAACCCTTCCACTAGCCCGACTGCGGCCGCGCGAAGTGCCGTATGCACCGAGTGCTGGCCGAGCAGCGGGACCCTCAGGTGCAGCGTCTCGCGCCGCGTATGCACTTGGAAGTGCATCCCCTCGAGGCCCAGGCTCTTGACATCGCTCGCCCAAAGGTCGGCTTGCGGGTCCAGGCCGTAAGTGAACACGCGCGCGCGAGTCTGGCCGCGCATCTCCATCACCCGCACGTCGTCGGCGTTGAGCACCGCTACGCCGTCCTCAGGCAGCGCCTGGACGAGTTCCGCCTTGCCCATCACGATCGCCTCCAGGCTCCCTGCCCGCTCCAAATGCACCGGACCGATCATCGTCACCACGCCCACCTGCGGTGCGGCGATATCGCACAACAAGGCCACGTCGCCCGGGACGTAGAAACCCATCTCCAGCACCGCGTACCGGTGGGCGCGAGTCGCCTTGAGCAGGGTGAGCGGCAGGCCAATCTCGTTGTTGAAACTGCTCTCGCTCGAAAGGGTGGCCCCGTGGGAGGCCAAAACGCTTGCCACCAATTCCTTGGTGGTGGACTTGCCCACGCTGCCGGTGATTCCGATGACCCTCAACCCCTCCAGCTGTCGCCTCCAATGCCGGGCAGCCGCCTGCAGCGCTTTGAGCGCGTCTTCGACGCAGACGCACAAGTGCAGCGCGGCGCGCCCTCCACCCGCCGGCTGGGTTGCTGGCAAACCCGCGCCCGGGCGCAGGTCCAGCGTGGCGAAGCCCGGGATCTCGCGCTCGACCAACGCCACCGCCGCGCCGCGTTCGAAAGCGTCCGTCACGAACTCGTGGCCATCCGTGTGCTCGCCCCTCAGCGCCACGAACAGGCAACCCGGAATCGCCAACCGCGAATCGATGACCGCATCCGTCAGCACCTGGCGCGTGAGCGCGGTGTGGGTGTAGGCGGTGGCCGCCCGTCCCGTCAGCGCTTCGATCAGAATCCCTAGCGTCAGCATCGTCTGCCTTTGACCGTCGCCCTAGGGCGCGGCCGCCAACTGCTGCCGAACCTGGTCGGGCGGGATGCCCAGAATGGCAAAGACCCTCGGGGCCAGCTTGGCGAAGAGTGGCGCCGCGGTCACCGACCCGAATTGGCGGTCCCCCTCGGAGGTTGGCTCATCGATGCGAATCAGAATCAGAATCTGCGGGTCGCCGACCGGCCCCCAGCCCACGAAGGAGGCAACGGTCTTTGTATTGACGTAGGGCGGGATGTCGGCCGTCCCGGTCTTGCCCGCCACACGGTAACCCGGGACCAATGCGGCGGATTGTTCGATCTCGAGCGAACGGGCCAACATTTCGTTGAGCGTGCTCGCCGTACTCGCGGAAATCGGCTGGCTAAGTGCCACCGGACGCACCGGTTGCACCACACCGTTGGGGCGGACAATGCTGCGCACGACATGCGGCGCCATCATGACCCCATCGTTGGCCACCGCCGAGATCGCCACCGCCACTTGAAGTGGGGTGACCGAGACACCCTGACCGAAGGCATTGGTGGCCAGGGTCGAGTCGGTCCAATCCAGGTCGCCCGGCCGGCGCAGATCTCCGCTTCGTTCGGGCAAGTCGACGCCGGAGGCACGCCCGATCCAGAAGCGATCCATGTAATCGTAGTAAAGCTGGGGGCCGAGGCGAGAGGCGACCCACGCCAGGCAGGTGTTGATCGAGTTCTGCATGCAACCGGTCATGTCTTGCACGCCGAAGGGTCGCGACCGCCAGTTGTGAACGACCACCCCGCCATACTCGAAGTAGCCCTCGTCGACGTAGATGGTGTCCGGGGCGACAATTGCGGAATCCAGGCCGGCGGCCATGGTGAGGACTTTGAAGATGGAGCCTGGTTCATACGGCGCCCCAACGTTGAGCGAGGTCACCTGGCCCTGCGGGTCGTTCGGCAGGCGCCCCTTGGTGTGGAAGGCCTGCTCAAAACCCTCCGGACGAGTGAGGTCTGCCGCGGGAAAGTCCGCCATCGCCAGGATTTCACCCGTGCGAGGGGCGATGACCAGAATCGAACCGCGTGAGGCCTCGCTCGCCTCAACCCCTTCGCGCAGAATAGTCTCGGCTTCGGCCTGGATCTCGCGATCGATGGTCAGCAACAGGTCGGCGGGAGGCTGGGCACGATCCATGTTGCGGGTGATCTCAACCGGGACGACCGTCCACAGGATATCTTCGCGCGCTCCCTGGAGAATGTCGTTGTAGTAGCTCTCCACGCCCCAATCGCCGGTTTCAAGGTAGAAACGCACCACCCCATTCTCACTGCGGTCGCCCGGCCGGTCGCCGGACTGTCGGCTGTAGCCCACGACCTCGGATGCCAGAGAAGCCTGAGGAAAGTCGCGCGCGAACCACGCTTCAGTCCGCAAATCACCGAGGATCGGGTTGTAGTGGAAGGCGCCGTCGGCACCTGGCAACTCACCCTGGGCAATGCGCAGAAGTGTTTCCTGGGCCTCCTCCAGCCAAAGCGGGACCGCCTGCACCTGGCCCGCTACCTCTACCGCATCCACCGCCAAGGTGCACGTCCGCAAGCGCTGGCGCCCCTGGGTTTGTTCGCGCAGCACTCGGTCCAACTCCTGCAGCGCTTGAGTGACCCCGGGGATATTGATCGTCACGCCCGTGGTCTGCATGAACTCGGAGAGGACCCGCGCCAGGGTCACGGGCGGCTCTTCCCCATCCCCGGCCGCCAACGTCTCCGCCGCCCACAAGTAGGTCTGGCAATTGTCGAGATAGACACGGAAGTGGCTGAGGTTCCCCGCCAGCAGGCCGCCATTGCGGTCGAAGATTCGGCCCCGGGGTGTCTCGATATGGCGAGTGATCGGGTAGGGTGAGGTGTACAACGCCTCACGCGCCTGGCTTGGCCAGATCTGGAAGCGCGCGAGTTGAACTACGCTGGCGGCCAGGGGCACCAGGAGCACCGCCCCTGCGATCTTCACTCGTGTGCCGAGGGCAGCGGTCACGGCTGGCCTCCGCCGCGCAGCGCGCGCACCACCCACTCAAGCAGGGTCTCACGGTAGGCCGGCGCGAGCGAGATGCCCTCGTCGACATAGAGAATGCGCGACGGCCCAAGGTAGGATGGGGTGGCTTCGATCGAGGCCGGCACTTGGACGAAGGTCATCTCGCGCGGGTCGACGGGTTCGAAGCCAAGCTCATACGCTTTTTCGAAGTACCAGGTCACGCTGTTGAGCTGGGCAAGGCTCACTTGCTGGGCCTCAATGCGGCGCAGCAAGGTGTCGCGCTCTCCGATGAGCCGCTGTACTTGCAGCCCGGCCTCGGCCGCCTGCGCGCCCGTAAAAATGAAAAGGCTGAGCGTGGCGGCGATTCCCAGCACCGCGACCAGGCCAATCGCCAAGGCGCGCGTCTGCACGCGCCAAGGCGCCTCGCGATACGCGCGCAACCGTGCCGGGCCGGGCCGTGGGGCGTGGGCAGTGTTCATGCGCCCGCCCTCGCGCCGCGCACCGAGCCCATTCCTTCGACCTCGCCGGCTACGCGCTCGGCAACTCGTAGCTTGGCGCTGCGTGCGCGCGGGTTGGCCATGATTTCACCCCGCGATGGGCGAATCGGCTTGGGAGTCAGCTCACGCACGATGACCGGCGCTGATTCCTGCGCAGGCCAAGGGATCGCCGTGCGCACCGCCCGGCCCGCAAGCCCGCGCAGCGACTGCTTGACAATGCGATCTTCCAGCGAGTGGAACGAGATGACCGCCACCCGGCCCCCCACCTTGAGCGCGCGCACAACTTCCGGAAGCCCTGCTTTGAGTTCACCCAGCTCGTCGTTCACTGCGATGCGCAACGCCTGAAAAGTACGCGTCGCGGGATGGATGGGCGAATGTCTGGCGGCCGAGGTGCGCCGCGAAGCGGCCGCGACAATCTCGGCCAGTTCACGCGTGGACCGGATCGGCCGCGCGCGAACGACGGCGCGCGCGATGTTTCGGCTGTTGTGCTCCTCCCCAAACTCCCACAAGAGCTGCGCCAGATCATGCTCCGCCAGGTGATTGACCAGATCCTCGGCCGTCTCCGCCTGCCCCGTGCGGTCAAAGCGCATGTCGAGCATCCCGTCCACCACGAAGGAGAAGCCTCGCCCTGCCTCCGCTAGCTGCGCCGATGAGAGACCAAGGTCAAGCACCGCCCCGTCAATACCCTGCCAGCCTAGCGCGGCAAGGATCTCGTTGACAGCGCGGAAGGAGGCTTGGCGCAGCACTGCCCGCCTGCCGAAGAGCGCCAGGCGCTGCCCTGCTCTGCCAACGGCCTCGCCATCCCGATCCAGAGCGAGCAGCAGCCCATCGGGAGAGGAGGCTTCCAGCAGCCCCTGCGCGTGGCCGCCCGCTCCGAGCGTTCCATCCAGATAACGCCCGCCCGGACGCGGTTGGAGACAGCTCAGGATTTCACTGTACAGAACGGGCACATGCCCGAGGTTTGCGGCTGCGTAGGGGCGGGTCGCCTTCCGGTGAGGGTCTCCCTCACTCACGTTCGCCGCCGATCGCCAGATCGAGCGAGGCGAACCGTTGCGAGTTGGCCTCGGCATTATTGAGTGAGGCCGATTGGTCCGCCCACTTCGTTGCATCCCAGATTTCAAGATACTGCCCCGCCCCGACGATGACGATCGCATCGCCGAGTTGGGCATAGGTGCGAAGATAGGGCGGGATGAGGACTCGGCCGACGGAGTCGAGCGTCACATCGGCCGCACCGCCGAAGAGCAGGCGATTGAGCGCACGATTGGCGGGCTCGGTTGTGCTCAGCCGCTGCGCTTTGGACTCAAGCAAGCGGAAAGTTTCGAGGGGATAGACGAGTAAGCAAGATTCGAACCCACGCGTCACTACCGCCCCGCCGGCGAAGCCCGCGCGCAGGCGCGAGGGGATGGTCATGCGCCCCTTGTCATCGACGTTGTGGGTGTACTCACCAAGGAACATTTGTTCTATTAGCCTCTTAAGCAGCAGACGCCGGAGATCCGGCGTCGCACCACTTCATTCCACTTTGCCCCACAAGCACCCACAGTATATGCGGATTGCCCCACTGGGGCAAGTGACAAGGGAATGTTTTAAGGCGGGCGTCAGGAAGAGGGCCAGGAGGGATCTGGGAGGTCGATCGAGGAAGGTGATGCCTGAACGGCAGAGCGGCGGCTTGCGCCACCGCTCGCTGTACGTGCCCAAGTCGGCCTATAAGCCGCGTTCTGTGAGCCGAGGAACCGAAGTCCCCGGCCCGGCGGTCATCTCTCTCGGCGCGGCGTTGCCGACGCGCTCTAGCAGCCTACCCGAGGCTTAGCGGATCGAGCCGACCCGCACCACACGGCGGACCGTGCAGTTCACCTCTGTTTGGCCTTGCTCCCGATGGGGGTTGCCTGGCCGCCGACATTGCTGCCGACGCCGGTGGTCTCTTACACCACCGTTTCACCCTCGCCGCGCATGACGCGGCACTGCGCTTCTCTGTGGCCCTGTTCCGGCAGGTCACCCCGCCCCGGGCATTACCCGGCATCGTGCTCTCAGGAGCGCGGACTTTCCTCGAACGGCTGCTCTTAGCCCGGGGGCACTTGCCCCGGACGGCAACAGTCGTCGCGATCGCCCGGCCAACTTGGGCACGTCGTCCAGTGTAAGCGTTCGTTCGAGGCGGGTCAAGCCTTATGCAGGCCACGGCACGCGGCCCTGCACCCCTCGAGTCTGGCGTGGGTCGATTCTCTAGGGCACGGAAGGGGAAGGCAGCGAAAGTTGATTGGCGAAGGTCGAGCAGGTGCAGGCGCTGATCATATCCAGGTATCGCGTGAGCGTCCCGAAATATACCTCCCCACTTGACCCCGCCACCCAATTGCTGAGGGTGAAGGGGAGCGCACCTGCGGCAGGGATCCACTCTCCGTTGTAGCGGCGGGCGAGATGAACGTGCGAGCCTGTAGCGCGGCCGCCTTCACAGGAGGGATGTCCGAGATGATCGCCGCGCGAAACTTGGGTACCCAGAGCCACCCGCCCCTCGGTTTCGATGTGGAAATAGAACACAACCCACCCGGTACGTTCATCCCCATCCCCATCCAGATCGAGCACGACGGTGGCCAGTTCGCTGCGGACGACTACACCCTCGGCCACCGCCACCACCCACTCCGGGCTGGAGATGCACCCGGTCACTGTCGAGGGCGGGGCGAAATCGAGCGCCCCCCAAGGCAGGCTGTCGCCCCAAGTAGGGTGCGGGCCGCCGGTATAAGCCCAAACTCTGCCGGGCTCGAACGGCAGCGCCATCTCCGGCTGGGTTAAGTCACCCGGGATGAGTACTTGATCGTCCACGAACGTGTCCCCGAACAATGCGCGATAGGTCAGAGTAAAGCCCTGCACGCCGGCGGCCTCGTCGAATTCCTCTTGGCCGAACCACTGCGCCAAAAGGTATTGAACCGCCACCGTGCCGGCGTTTTGCCACGGGTCGGGGCGCGTCACGCGGCCGTCTGCGAGCACGATTTGCTCCAAGGAGCCATCTCGCCAGCCGTAGTAGCCGTTGTTCAGCATCTCGGAGGCCCAGACAAGCTGGCCGGTCAAACCTTTCCACTCGCCGTCCAAGTATCCGAGAGGATAAACGATTTGCTGGGGCGAAAGCGCGCTGCGCGTGAGGGCCGACGACCTGTATTCAAGCAGCGCCAGCAGCAGCCGCGGATTGACCGAATACCGCTCGGCGACCTTATCGACGACCTGCCATCCCTCTCGGAACCCGCCCAGCGTATAAGCGAAAAACGTTGCCAGGTAGCCGCCTCGCCCCTCAACCTCGAGCTTCAGGTCCCAACCCGCGCGCGGGGGGCCATTTACCACCTCCTCGTCGGGGAGCATGTGAAAGGGAGTTCCGGTGAAAGGGGCGAAGTAGGTAGGCACGCGCAGCACTTGACCGGGCACAAGAGTCGACACCGTGCGCGGCAGGGCCGGGTTGGCGCTGCGGATGGCAGCGACCGTCGTGTTGAAATGCGCAGCCACGGCCTCCAATGTGTCGCCGGATTGGGCCGCGTAGGGCATGATCTGGCCTGGCACAATTGGGAGACGGGTCGGCAGAGGCGTTGCGGCCGCGACAGGCGTCGTCAGGGGTAAGGTCTCGCCACCCGAAGGGGTACCAGGGCGCACCGCCTCCTCCGGCAGGCAGGCGGAGATTAAGAGCATTCCGGCCAACAGGCACGAGCGTACGAACGAAGCGGGACGAGCCGAGGGGGCGTTCATTCCGTCATCTGCTTGTTCAGCGCCACACGAGCGTGTCGCTCGAGGCGCACCGGCAGGCGACGGCCATGTCCCCGCCCCGCACGAGTGCGCCCTCGTATGGTTGGGTGCCGGCCTGCGCCCGCCAGCCGCTCAAGACAAAGGGCAATGGGCCGTCCGCCAACATCCATTCACCATTGAATTTGCGCGCCAGGTGCAGGTGAGTTCCGGTGGCCACTCCGCCCTCGCACGAGGGATGGCCGATGTAGTCGCCCGCCTCCAGGTGAGAACCGGCCGCAACCCGGTTGGCGCTGGCAATATGCAGGTAGAGCAAATTCCAGCCGGTTTGCTCCTGTCCGTCGCCGTCTAGGTCGAGCACCACGACGCCGTTCTCGCTGCGCACCACCTCCCCCGGCGCGGAGGCCGTCACCCACAAATCGGACATGGCACAGCCGCTGATACTGGTGGGTGGCGCGAAGTCGAGCGCTGCGCGCGCTCCGTCGCGTTCCCACGCCCCATGCGGCCCTCCCGTAAACGACCAGCGCTGCCCCGCAAAGAAGGGAAGGTTCAGCTCCGGCTGGGTCAGCGTGGGATAGTAGAGCGGTTCGAATCGGTCGACTCGAGCGAATGGATCGCCAACCAGGCTGCGATAGGTCGCCAAGAACGACTGCACGTCGCTCAGCCAATCCGCCTCGTCGGCTGCATCTACGGCGAAGAAGTAAAGGATGGCCACGGTTCCCGCATTGAGTTCCGGCGCCAGGCGCAGCTTCGAGCCGTCGCGAAAGGCGACATCAAGCAAGCTCGCGTCCCGCCAGCCGTAATAGCCAATCCCCAGGCGGTTGGTGGCGTGGATGAGTTGGGCTGCAAACCCCGCAGCGGAAGCTTCATAAATGCCGAATGGATACTTTAGCGCGTCGCCGGAGGGTGAGGGGCCGGTCACCCATCCGCCGAAGTGCTCCAGCAGCGCCAGCAGCAGGCGCGGGTTTGCCGAGTTGTCGAGGGCCAAGCGTTTGAGCGCAGCCGATGCGCTGCCCGACCCGTTCTCGACCTGAGCGCGCGACAGGTAACCTCCCTTCTCACGGGCGAAGGCGGCGACGTCGAACGCGGCCGCGCTGGCGGAAAAGACTACTTCACTATCGGGCATGAGTTCGTCGCTCGAGGTTGTCCGCCCCAGGCGCGCAGGCACGACAACCTGCAGCCCCGGGTTGAGCAACCCTTGCGGGGGCGCGTCGCCCTGGAGGGCTTGTATGTCGTCCGGAGTCACACCGAATCGAATGGCAAGCGTATTGAGCGTGTCGCCGGCTTGAACACGGTAGACGATAGGCAGGCTGGCCGTCGCAATCAGAGTGGGGGTCGCCGGAAAGGTCGGCGAGGCAGGCGGCACGAGAGTCCAGGCCGGGGTCGCGCTGGGCAACTGCGTCGCCGTGGCGCTGGAAATCAGTGGTGGGTCGGTCGGCGGCACGTGGCTTGGCGTGTGTGTTGCCGGGGCCGCAATGGTCGGCAGCGGAGTCCCCTCCCCAGGCAGGAGGATGCCTTGGCGTGCGCAGGCGAGGCTCACCACCGCAATGGTAGCAGCGGCAATGCGCCATGCACTCCGCTTCACCCCATGGGCTGGCAAAGATGACTCCCGTTTCTAGGGGGTAATGGCATTCGATGAAGCGCGGCATTCGCAGGCTTCCATGCGGGAGCTGCCACGCGAGAGGGTCCCATCATACTCCCGACCCATACCGGCCGAGATCCATCCGCCGATCGTAAACGGCAGCGCGCCATCGGCCGTTATCCATTCACCGTTGAATTTGCGGGCGATGTGCAAGTGAGTGCCGGTCGACACACCCCCTTCACAAGAAGGGTGACCGAGGCGGTCTCCGGCTTGCAGGTACTTGCCGAAGGGCACGCGATTGTCCGAGGCGATATGCATGTAGAAGACCACCCACCCGGTTTGTTCATGCCCATCTCCGTCCAGGTCTTGAACCACGGCACCTTCATCGCTGCGCACGATGAGGCCCGGCGCGGCGGCGACGACCCAATCGCTGCTGGAAGAACATCCGAGCGGCACGCTGCCTGGTGCGAAGTCGAGTGCGCCCCAGGCCGAGCCGGTGTCCCAGGCGCCATGCGGCCCGCCGGTGAAGTACCACGTGTGTCCGTTCTCGAAGGGCAGGCGCAACTCGGGCTGGGTGAGGTCGGACGGCACGAGCGGTTCAAAGGCCCAGTCGAAGGGATAGCCGAAGAACGCTTCATACGTGGCGGACAAGCCCTGCTCGCCCACTGCGCGCTCCCACTCGCCGCGCGAGTAGAGCTGAGCCATGAGCTGCTGAACCGCGGCCGTTCCGGCGTTGATCCCTGGGCCGGCACGAACCGCGCTGCCGTCGCTAAACGTCCAGTAATCCGATCCACCGGCACGCCAGGAGTAGAACCCGCGGTTGAGTTCGTTTGCCGCCCAGGTCAATTGGCGATACAAGCCATCACGCCCAGAGAGGTAGACAATCGGAAACCCTTGGCGAAAAGCCGACGGGCTTCGGTCGGTGACCCACCCGCCCGTGTATTCCAAGACGGCCAGCAGCAGACGTGGGTTGACCGAGTAACGTTGGCTGACGAGCTCCACAATTCCTGCGCCGCTGCGCTCCCGCCCATCCACGTTCTGATCGTACGCCGCAAGGTATCCACCCTCAGATTCCACGAATCCATGGATGTCGAAATCCATCGCTCCGGGGCCAAACACCATTTCGGAATCAGGGACGATCTTGAAACTCGGTCCCGGCTGCTCCGAATCCGGCATCGGTATTTCCACATGCTGACCGATCTCCAGGCGAGCCGGATCGAGAGTTGGGTTGCGGGCTTGCAGCGCCGCCAGGCTCACCCCAAAGCGAACGGCGATCGCGCCCAGCGTGTCTCCTGGCTGAACGGAATACGACGCGGGAGGTGCCGGGTGGCTGAGCGAGGCGCGGATTGGATCAGGTGTCGGGGTGCGGCGGGCTGAGGCAAGCGGTTGGAAAGCTGTTGGTCCGGCCTGAACAGAATCAGCAAAGGGCAGAGGCAAATTTCGTATAGGTAACGGTACTCCGGCGCGCGAGCAGGCCAATCCGGCCAGTAACAGCCCAGTTACGAGCGTTGCCGCCCGCCCCGCCAGCCGGTGTCCCGTCATCCTGTGCGTCTCTCCTTGCCCACTTGGTCAGCACGAGGCGTGCCAGCCCGGACCCCCGTACGGCAGCCCGGACGGTGGGGGGCGCAGCCGCACCTATTGATATTTGTCCGTGCGGCAGGTATCATTACGGGGATAGGGTCGGCGGCCTCAATACAACAAAAAAGTCGGTGTCCGACCCGGCACACCGACCCGAACCGGCCTGGATGTGGGGCTAGCCCGTTTTCACCAATGTGCGTATGCACTTGGCGCACAGTACCTTCTGCACCGTCCGCCGGCCTTCGATCACAGTGACCTTCTGCAAGTTCGGCCGGAACGCGCGGCGAGTCGCCCGGTTCGAGAAGCTGCGATTATGTCCGAAGCTGAGCGCCTTGCCGCAATTCGCGCACTTTGCCATGACGTGAGATCCCTTTCCGTCTAATTGGTCGAGTGACGCGGCCATCTTACCATACCGTTCGGCGCCCGACAAGGACGAACCGAGGGGCGCTTTGCGGCAGGGGCCATCACGGATGACTACACCCGAACTCACCTCCCTGGGATCGATCTGCATTTCGCGCCGCGCCATTGCGACACTCGCGAGCCATGCGGCACAGGCCTCCTACGGCGTGGTCGGCATGGCTGCCCACCGCATGATTGACACGTGGATCAGCCCACTCGCCCGTGACCCTCGGCAAGGGGTGCAGGTCACGATCGATGCGGATGGTCTGATTCTCGACATCTACGTCGTCCTCGAGTACGGTCTGCGCATCACGACTGTCACGCGCAGCATGGCGGACGCTGTTCAGTATCGAGTGCAACGCGCCTTCGGGGTGCCGGTGCGCGCCGTCCATGTTCACGTGCAAGGCCTTCGCGTCAGCAACCCAGATTGACTCCAACCCTGGACGCAGGATTGACATGCGGATGATGACAGCCAAAGAGCGGCCG
>MGOA01000169.1 GCA_001796965.1 Chloroflexi bacterium RBG_16_64_43 | reverse complement strand
CCAGCGCGCGGCAATCTGCCGGCAGCCCTCCCAGATGCGCGGCTCCGACACCGTGACCCCCTTGGCCACCTCACCCCAGCGCACCTCGATCCGCCGGCGCGAGACCACCGCCCACAAGTCGCCTCCGACTCCACAGAAGACATCGCTGGTGATTTCGGCGCCGGGAATGAACTCCTGAATAATCGGATTCTCGACATACGAAGAAAAGAACTCGAGCTGGTAAGGGTCTTCCACCTTGAAGGCACCCTTGCCCGCGCTGCCGCCGCGCGGCTTGATGAACACCGGGTATTCAAGACCGGCGGCGGGCACTTCCTTCGGCAACCAGGTGCGCGGAGTTGGCAACCCCAGTTCGTTGAAGAAGGCGTGCGTGCGCCATTTATCGCTCGCCGTCTCGGCCGCCTCTTGGTCGACGACGACCACTCGTGCCCCTGCTCGTTCGAGTTCCTCGCGGTGCCGCGCGAGCATGAGCACATCCGGGTCGATCAGGGGAAAGACAAGCCTGACCCGTTCATCGCGGATAATCCGCTCAAGGGCGGGCAGGTATTCACTATCCTCCAGGCGCGGGACGACAAACGAAGTATCCGCCGCTTGGTGGCTCGGCGCCAGAGGGTCGATATCGGCGACCAGGATGCGCCCCGGCAAACCCAATTCGAGATAGGCCCGGCGGAAGGCGCGCAGCAGTTCTACGCGCCGCCCGGCGCTCGTGAACAGGACATTGATTTCAGCCGAGCTTTCGGGCGATGACAAAGTAACCTCCAGCGATGCGGTCGCGCTGGGCGCCGCGGTGAATCCAGCCATCCAACCATTTGAGCGGATAGAGCAGGATCGCGGCCGCTGCCTTGGCTGGCCAGTATAGCGCGGCCCAAGCTGCGTCGAAGGACCCGGCCACGAATTCCACCAGGATGCGGTAGCTCCCTGTCCCGCCGGACACGCTCTGCTCCAGTGTCTCTACATTCAGCCCGGCCTGCAAGATCAGTTGACCAATGCCGGCTCGCGTGAAGCGCCAGTAGTCCTCGGGACCCGGATGGTACCCGATGACGAACGGCAACTGCAGATACAGCACTCCATTGTTGGCCATCACGCGAGCCATCTCGCGCGCGGCAAGGAATGGATCAGAAACATGTTCGATCGTCTCTTGCGAAACGACAAGCTGGAAAGCTCCGGCGGCAAAGGGAAGAGCCAGCGCATCGCCCACGACATGGGTGGACCCCGCGGCGCGGCGATCAAGATTGACGACGCCCTGACCGAGGCGAGTGGCTCCGCTGCCCACGTTCAGACGGCGACCCCCTTCGGACGCCGAGAGGACCCCTGCCAGTGCGCGGCGCACGGCCCGCGAATCGTTTTGGTCAGCATACACGCCGCGGACGAAGCGGGCCCGCCAGCCCGGCCGTTCATCCATGGGGGCCGCCCTTCGCCGCCTCTCGGCCCATACCGCCAAAGGGCTCGGCAAATTCCTGGCCGGGCGGCGAGATGTCATCGCGCCGCACGATCTTCCAGGCAGTGATAAGGATGATTTTCAGGTCGAGCCATACCGACCAGTGGTCGACGTACCACACGTCCATTGCGAATTTCTGCTCCCACGAGATGGCGTTGCGGCCGTTGACTTGGGCCCAGCCCGTGATGCCCGGCAGGACTTCCATGCGCCGCGCCTGCTCGCGAGTATAGCGCGGTAGGTATTCCATGAGCAGCGGCCGCGGGCCGACCAGGCTCATTTCGCCGCGCAGCACGTTGACCACGCTCGGCCACTCATCCAGGCTGGCGCGCCGCAACAACCGCCCGCAGCGCGTCAGCCGTTGGGCATCGGGCAGCAACTGGCCATGGGCATCGCGTGCATTCGTTAGGGTGCGGAACTTGACGAAGCGGAACGGCCGGCCGCCCAGACCCGGCCGAACCTGAGCAAAGAACAAGGGCCAGCCCATGCAGGCCATGACGATGACCGCGGTAATGAGCATGACCGGCACGAGGACAATGAAGCCGACCGTGCCCAATACAAGATCGAGGGCGCGCTTGGCCGTCGGGATGCGCGGGGCGCTCCCGCTGTTCCTTTCCGCAGGAGTCATGGCTTCGCCCACGGCCCATCGGCGAGAGTCGTGGTCCGCCGCCCCGACGGCGCAACCACCTCCCGCAGGAGTCGCTCGAGCAGTTGTGCGGCGAGCTCGCGGTCGTACCCGGCCTCGACACATGCGCGCCCGCGGCCGCCCATCTCCCGCGCCTCGCGCGCATGCTCCGCCAGCCAGCCTATCGTCTCGGCCAGACGCGCCGCATCACCAGGCGGCACGAACAAGCCAGCATCGGCCTGCTCCACCACCTGTCGAATCACCCCGTCGATGGCGAGGACCACCGGCTTGCCGGCGGCCATATAGTCAAACACTTTGTTGGGAAGGGTCGTGGCATACAGCGGCAGCGGTTTGAGGATCGCGATGCCGCAATCCGCTGCGGCCAACGCAGCGGGCATCTGGCTCTTCGCCTGGGCAGGCAGGAAGCGGACGTTACCCAACCCGCGCGAGGCGGCGTCCGCCTCGAGTCGGGGCTTCTCCTTACCATCGCCGACGAACAGGATGACGATCTCGGGCCTCGCCTGCAGCCGCTGGGCAGCATCGAGAAGCACGTCCAGGTCGTTCGAGAGGCCATGCGCCCCCGCATACATGGCGACCCATTCCCGCTGCAGCCCGTGCTGCGCGCGCCACGCGGCTCCATCCGCACGCGGGTCGAACATCCGCGTGTCGACACCGTTAGGGATGAGGCTCAGACGCGAACGGTCCGCGCCGGTGTTTACCACGTGGTCCGTAAACCCAGGCGAGTTGATGATGATCCGATCGGCATGGCGGTAGAGGAAGCGCTCGAGCCACCGGGAGAGGGCAATCAGCAGCGGATTGCGAAGAACTCCGACCTGGATGGCAAATGCCGGCCACAGGTCACGCACTTCGAACACAAGCGGCACGCGCTTGGTGCGCGCCAGCGCCCAAGCGCTGGCTACCTGAAGCAGCGGCGGCGAGGTACCCCAGACGACATCGACCTCGCGAACGCGCAATCCCTCGACAAAGGATGACACGATGAATGAGAGAAATCCAACCGTCCGCGAGACAAAGCTGTGAGTGAAGCTGCCTGCTACCCAGCATCGACGGACCTCAACTCCCGAAGTGAGTGTCTCGCGACGAACGGCAGTCAGCTTCTGCCCGGTTTGATACGACTGGGTGCTCGCCAGGATAGTCACGCGATGCCCATGCTGTGCCAGCCGCGCCGCGAGTTCGAAGTGGCGCGTGCCGCCCGGATCATCCGGGCGAACGAAGACCTGGTGGACGAGAAGCACATGCATCTGTCGCACTACCCGGGACCCGAAGGGCTGGCGGAGACACGCACCGAAGCGATCGGGTCTGGTGAACCGATCGGATTCAGCCCCACGCTACCTGCCGAGCAGGAAAGGGTGCGGCCACTCAGATCGACATGCGTAGCAGGTGCCTCATCCGGGCCGATGACCCAGATTGTAACGAACCTGGCTGGCAGAGAAGTCTTCATGCGCATGGTCAATGATAGTGCCGGCTCGCGACTTGCGTAGCGCAGCGAACGCCAGCCGCGCACTTCGCGCGGCAACGCGTCAATCCCGCTGGCGCCTAGTACGTCGACCCCGGCCCGAACGAGGTTCACGTCCATGGCGGAGGATCCCCACACGACGGCACGTGCCTTTCGATCCTTCCAGGTGCAGCCGAACTCCAAGAGCTGGTCACCGGGATCGCCACGTATCAAGGCTAGTTCGCCATCCGGCGAGAGCCAGTGCAGGCGCAACGCGTGCGCCCCCCCACCCAGCAAGTCATCGACGATGATCCACGTCTGTCCGCCCAAACCTACGAGCGCTCGCCGATGCAGGATGCCCAGCCGGCGGTAGCCCCCATGGGATGCGACCCCCAATGTGTAGCCCGCGCCGGCCTCCATGCGCTCGGCGCGCGCATTCTCCGCGACCCAAAGGAACCGCCCGACGCGCTCCATTTGATTCCGTCCATCCACCACAACCGTGTTATGAACCCAACTGCCGGCCAGCGCGTTGTCCCATGGCGGGTCACCGCCATAGAGATAGGTGCCCGCATCGCATGCAAAGTTGAGATCGCCGCTCCACAAGTCGGCGTGCAACTGGTCGGCATGCGCTGGCCGATTGCGGAACCGCGCGCTGCGCAAGAAGCCGCGGCCGTCCTCCATCCGCAGCGCGATCATCCCACCGCGTGCATCGGCCCGCGGCACGGCAGGCGGAGGGACGTCTTGCGCTTCTTCCTGCGCGGGCAGCGCGCCCATCAGCCACAGCGCTTCTTCGTCCCAAGGACCCAGCGCCAAGTAGCGATGTCGATCGCACAACAGGCTGAGGGACTGAATGACCGGGCGGTAGTCCTCGTAGGCACAGGTGGTCAACGGGAAGACTAACGACCCGTCGTTGTGCCCGAGGTTCGGCGCTCGGCCGGTTCCCTCATCAACGAGAGAGGCCATGCAGTCGCGCATCGCGCGCAACCGGGCATAGGTCTCGCGCGGGAAGGGCCGTTCGTGCACTTCGCCCATCCGGATCGACCACGCCAGAACCTGCGCGGCCAGACGCTGATAGTTGACCGATTGCTGGATGTAGCCGCCGTCCGTCTCGATCTGACTCCTCGCCGCGGCGATCAGCATCCGTCGCCCGCGGGCAGCCCAGCGCCTCGCTTCGCGCATCCACGGAAACGCCAGGCCGAGAGTCCAGAGCGCCGCCGCTTCGCTCAGCATGTGGTTGTTGCCTTGGGCCAGCCCGTAGGCCAGGCTGGCTTCAACCCGACGCCCATGCTCACGAAGCGCGATTGCCAGGCGGGTCCGCTGCTCCCGCCCGAACGCGGAGGATCCCCACATTCCGGTCAGCGCGAAGACCCAGGCCATCGCCCGCAGACCCACCTCCTGGGCCGAGATCCATTGCGGCCCCCCGTTCGGAGGGTTCGCCAGCAACCACGAATCAACCAGGCGCATGAATTGCTGGGCGGCGCGTTCTTCGCCTGTGGCAGCGTACAGCCTCGCCAAGCGGTAGGCAATTGAGAAACGAGAGGCCTCCCACAGTCCCTTCACGTCACCGGTTGACCGCTCGGCGATGAAGGTCCAATGTTTCGTGGCCTCCTGTTCGCGCTCGGTGAGCGGGTTGCGGTTCCATGCCGGCGGAAGGCCGAGGCTGCGAAAGGCGTCTTCCCAAAGTCGGAAGCGCCCAGTGGAGGCAAGCACGGACTCATCACTCAAGGTCTGCAAGTCCGGGCCCAGTAACGCGATGAGTTGTGGGGCCAGCGCGCGTGCCTCGCCGAAGAAAAGGCCCGGAGACGCTTCGCCCGCCAGGTAGCGAGCCGCCTGCGCTTGCGCACCCGGACGGACGGCATCATCGAAACGCAGCGCATCCCACGTGCGCAAAGGGGTGCGGATGGCCACCAGCCCCGAACCAAGCTGGTAGCGGTAGAGCAGCCACCACAGGGGCTGCTCCAAGCCGACCGTGCGCAATGCGCCCAACAGCACTCGCAGCGAGGTCACGCGGCCCGTTTTCTGCGCGAAGCTGGGGAAGAAGGCATCGATGTCGTCACGTCCTCCGGCGCTCGAGTTGCTAGCGACCGCGCCAGTGCGAATGTGGCTTGGTGAACGGCGACGATTTCGACCAGCGGGATGGGCGACGGCGCCCCGGAGGTTATCGATTGGATGAACGCGCGCCACGCGGCGATCTGACCTTTATCCTGGCGGACCCAATCGCGCTGGGTCAGGTGGCGGCCCTCTTCAAAGACCTCGAACTTACGGAAGTCGTCCAGGATGTAGGCCGCACCACCGGCAAATGCTTCCAGATACTCCTTGCCCAGCCCGCGATCCCCGGCGGCGGTGTAGGTGAAGCTACCTACACACCCGTTGGCGAACTCGAGGGTAGCGACAAAGTTATCCCCGTGATAGCGACCAAGGTCGGGCGAGGCCTGGCAGAAAGCGCGCACCGGCAATGCGCCGGCCAGGTAGGTGAGCAGGTCGACAAAGTGGCACGCCTCACCCATGAGCCGCCCCCCGCCCTGACCCGCATCATGCAGCCAGTGATCGAGCGGCAGGTAGCCCGCGTTGACGCGCATGTGCAAGATCGGCGGCTCCGCACTCTCCGCGAGGCGGCGTTTCAGGCTTTGCGCCATCGGCGCGAAGCGGCGGTTGAAGTCCACCATGAGGTTGAGCTCGGGATGCGCCGCGGCCTCCGCAGCCACATCTGCGAGTTGTTCTTCGTCAAGCGCGAGCGGCTTCTCACAAAAGACATGCTTGCCCGCGCGCAATGCGAGCAAAGTCTGCCGCGCATGTTCATTGTGGCGCGTGAGAATCGCGACGGCATGGATGCGCGGGTCACCCAGCGCGTCGCTTTCGTCGGTGGAGGCTCGCGCAAAACCGTAGCGCTCTGCAGCCTGGCGCGCCGTGAGACCGGAGGCCGACACGACCACCTCGCGGCGCACGTTTGGCAGGCGGCGCAGCGCGGGGAAGGCCACTGCCGAGGCGAAGTTGCCGCTGCCGAGGGCGGCAAGCACCACCGAGGGAGTACCTTCGCGAGCGCCGGCGGCCGCGCTAACCGTGACGCTCCGATCCAGGGGCGAGGTTCCCGTGTACGTGAACAGCACACCGAGCGGCGCTCGCAGCCCGCGCTCGCGCACGAGTGCATAAGCGCGCGCCGCCTGGTCGATCGAGTAGGTGTGGGAGATGAGTGCATGACTGTCGAGCTTGCCGCGCGCCATGAGCTCGAGCACGGCTTGCATGTTGCGGTTCTCGGTCCAGCGCACGTATCCGATCGGATAGTCGAGCCCGGCTTCCTCATACAGCGGGTCGTACCGCCCCGGGCCGTACGAGCGCGAGACAATGAACGACACCTCGCGTTCGTAGTATGGCTTGCGCGGCAAGTTCATCCCCACTGCCCCGACCGCCACCACCACGCCGCGATCGCGCGCCACACGGCCGGCCAGCTCAACCGGGTCGCTCGAGGGTGTGTCGGCGCAGATGAGCACCGCATCGAAACCACGCCCGGTGGTGAAGTTGAGCGCGGCACGTTCTGCCCGCGCTCGCACCGCTGCCCCCTGTGCACCGAGCGTCTTGGCCAGCCCGACGCGGGCCGGGTCGAGATCGATGGCGAACACACGGCAGCCGCTCGCGGCGGCAATCTGAACCGCCAAAAGCCCTAGCACGCCCAGGCCGATGACCAACACGTCGGCGCCCACTCCCGCGCCCGCAAGCCGGAATCCATGCAGCGCGATCGCGCCCAACGTGGTGAAGGCCGCCGCCCCCAGATCGACCGACGCCGGGACTCGAGCCACGAGGTTGACTGGGATGGTGGCGAATTCGGCATGGACCGCGTGCCCCCCGCCGGCGCAGGCCACCCGGTCGCCCGGCGCAAACTCGTGTACGCCTCGCCCGACCTCCACCACCGTTCCGCTCGAGGAGTAACCCAGCACCATCGGTTTGCCCAGGCGTGTCGTCACTGCGGCCAGGG
>MGOA01000168.1 GCA_001796965.1 Chloroflexi bacterium RBG_16_64_43 | reverse complement strand
TGTTGCAATCTGCCGGGGAGGGTGTCAGATCGCGAAACCGAACAACGCGATCAGCCAGACGAGGAGCGGCGCGACGACCAACGCCGGAAGCATGTTACCCACGCGTACCCGGCGCACTTCCAGCAAATTGAGGCCAATGCCTATCATCATCACCCCGCCGGTGGCGGTGAGTTCGGCGATCATCGCCGGGGTCAGTACAGCCTGCGCCCAGCCGGCCAGCAGCGTCAGCGCACCCTGGTAGACAAACACCGGCAGCGCAGAAAGCAACACTCCTGCTCCGAGCGTCGAGGCCAGCGTCAGCGAGGCGATGCCGTCCATCACGCCCTTGGTTGCCAGCAAACGGAAGTCTCCGGTCAGACCGTCCTGAATGGAACCAAGGATGGCCATCGGTCCGACGCAATAGAGCAGGCTAGCCGTGAGAAACCCCTGCACGAAGCGCGAAGAGGCGCCCTCCGAGTCGCGCGTGAGTCGCGCCTCCAGCCACGCGCCGAGGCCTTGCAGGCGATCTTCCAGACGCGCAGCCTCGCCCAGCAAGGTGCCGAGGACGACGCTCACCAGAACGAGGATCGGGATGGCGGTCTTGACGAACTGCTGCAGGCCGAGGCCGAGGGTGAAGAGGCCCATGCCTGCCATCAGAGTGGAGCGCAGCCGCTCGGGCAAACGCGCGCCGATGAGCAGCCCCAGGGCGCTTCCCACGACTATCGATGCCACGTTGATGAGGGTGCCGGTCACGTGGTGCTCCGCCCTGTGAACGATGTAGAATTGTGGGGACGACGCGCCATTATACCAGCGGGCTTGCATGCGACGATCGACGCGTGCAGCCCCAGGGGGTGGCTATGGCCGGCTGGCGTCTCTTCCTCTTCGGCCTGTTCACCGGGCTGATCGCTTCGGCTGTCATCCTCATTCTGGCCCGCGGCAGCCCGGGCCGTCCGGTCGAACTCCTCCCGCCGCCGGACCCGCCCGGCATACAAGTCTTCGTGCGCGGCGCGGTGCGCGCGACGGGAGTGTTCCACCTACCGGCCGGGAGCCTGGTCGAGCAGGCCTTGCAGGCCGCCGGCGGCGCCCTGCCGCAGGCAGACCTGGAGGGCCTCAACCTGGCCGCGCCGCTCAGCGCGGGCGACGAGGTGCGCGTTCGCTTCCGCCCCACCGCGGTGCTCACGCCCTTGCCCGGGGCCCTGCCCGCGGCCACGGCCCCCGCCCCCAACCACCGGGTCAACCTCAACTCCGCCGGCCTGGCCGAGTTGGACAGCCTGCCTGGCATCGGCCCCACCCTCGCTCAGAGAATCATCGATGAACGCCAACGGCATGGGCCATTTGCCCGGGTGGAGGATCTGCTGCGCGTCTCGGGGATTGGGCCGGCGCTGCTCGAGAAGATACGCGATCTGGTGACGGTGGAATAGAATGCGGAAAGCCTCTCCGCTTGCCCCTCTTCGCCGTGCGCCGAGAGGCGGTATAGCCGAGGGCGAGGTGCGGCGCAAGTCCTCGGGGTGAGGATCGGTCCCGGCCCCGTACCAACTCCAAGGCGAATCCTCTGCGCCGCTACTTGAGCGCACACGGGTTCGCGTCTAGCTTCTCACAAGGAGCGCAAGAACCGCATGAGCGTTCACACAAACGCGCGAGGCGTGCGCACACCGACCCCACGCGAACATGCGTAAGGCGTGGTGTGCCCTCGTCCGGAAGAGGCCTTGAGGAGTCTCCCGCCAACCTTGCTGTCAGACTTTAGGGAGAACGATCGTCGTCTGGCGCTGGTATTTGCCGCGCTTGTCGGCGTACGAGATCTCGCACGGCTCGTCGCCCTCGAAGAAGAGCACCTGGGCGATTCCCTCGTTGGCGTAGATCCGCGCCGGCAACGGCGTGGTATTGGATATCTCCAGCGTCACGAAGCCCTCCCACTCCGGTTCGAAGGGCGTGACGTTGACGATGATCCCGCAGCGCGCGTAGGAACTCTTGCCCACGCACACGGTGAGCACGCCGCGCGGAATGCGGAAGTACTCGACCGTGCGCGCCAGGGCGAATGAATTGGGAGGAATAGTGCAGACCGCGCCCTTGAAGTCCACCATCGACCGCGGGTCGAAGTTCTTCGGGTCGACGATGGTTGAGTGGACGTTGGTGAAGATCTTGAATTCGTCCGCCACGCGAATGTCGTAGCCGTAGCTCGAGACTCCGTACGAGATCACCCCGTCGCGTACCTGCGCGTCCTCGAACGGTTCGATCATGCGCTGCTCGCGGGCCATGCGCTTGATCCAGTGATCGGGCTTCAATCCCATGCTTCTCTCCTCAACTGATGGATCGCCGGATGGCTGGTGCAGCCGCGCGCCCGGACGCCGCCAAGCGCACAACGTTGCGCAGCATGCCAATGCCTTGGATATCGATCTCGACCGTGTCTCCGTCGGCCAATCGGCCCACACCTTCCGGTGTACCGCTCAGCACCACGTCCCCCGGCTCCAGGGTCATCACCCCCGAAATATAGGCCACCAACTGCGGCACCGAAAACACCATGTCCTGGGTCGAGGCCATCTGGCGGATGACGCCGTTGACTCGGCAAACAATACGCAGCCCCGCCGGGTCGACGGCCGTTTCGATCCACGGCCCGAGCGGACAAAACGTGTCGAAGCCTTTGGCCCGAGTCCATTGGCCGTCGCGCTGCTGCAGGTCGCGCGCAGTCACGTCGTTGGCCACGGTGTAACCCAGGATGTGCGCAGCCGCTTCCTCCGGCGTGACATCGCGTGCACGGCGGCCGATCACCACCGCCAGTTCGGCCTCGTGCTCGATGCGGTCCGATTGCGGCGGCAGCTCGATCGCCTGCCCTGGGCCGATCACCGCCGAGGGCGGCTTGAGGAAAAGCAGCGGCACCTCGGGCAACTCCACACCGTGTTCTTGCGCGTGGGCCAGGTAGTTGCGCGCCACGCACACGATCTTGCCCGGCACGAGCGGCGCCACGAGCTGAAGCTCGCCGAGGGCCAATCGCGGGTCCTCGCGGCGATAGGTACCGAACGGGTCACCCGTGATCAGCCCGGCGCGCTGGCCCTCTGCCCATCCGTACTTGGGCGGGCCGCCCTCCACCGGCGCGAAGCGCACGATTCTCATTCGCGGCCTCCGGCCTCTTGGCGTTCGAGGCGCGCCGGGAGGATCCGCCGGCTACCTGCTTGCACCGGACAGCGTAAGGCGTCGGGAATCCCGACGCCCAAAAGGGGCAGTGCGCTCGTGCGCCTCACGCTCGCCGCCTACTCGTGCCGTTCGAACATGCGCGCACCCAGCGCTTCGAGCGAGGCCTCCACCCGCCGCGCTTGAGCCTGGAAGCGTGCCTCCTCTTTCCAGCGCAGCGCGGAGAGCAGGATGTGCGCCAAGATCATCAGCGATACCATCGCCCGCACCGGGTCGCCTGTAGCTTGGCCGCTGAGCACCACGTCGGCATAGTTGGCGGCATCCAAAGAGGCCGAGGCCACAACGGCGGCGGTCTGCGCTCCCTGTGATTGCGCCAGGCGCAGCGCGCGCGCGACGGTATCACTCTCGCCGCTGGCGTCCAGCCCGATGGCCAGGTCCCCCTTGCCGAGCAGGCTGATCGAACGCGCCAGTTCGGCCCGGCTGCCGCGCGAGACGCGCACCGAGTAGCCCCCTTCTTCGAGAACCGAAGCCACGATCTCGCCCGCCGCGAGCGAGGCGCGTTCCGCCACCACCAGGATGTGGCGTGCGTTCTGGATGAACCCCACCAGCTTCTCGACCGTGGAGTCGCGCAGCATCATGCGAGTGCGCTCGACGAAAGTCGTCACTTCGCTGAGCGCTTCTTCCGTCTTCTCGCGCAAGCCCGCGGGCGCCTTGGGCTCGCCTTGCAGGTGCAGGTCCTCGCGCACGCGTTGGCGAATCTCGCGCAGAAGTTCCGGGTAGCCCGGGTAGCCAATCCGCTGCGAAAAGCGCACCACGGTCGCCGGGTCGATATCCAGGCGGTCGGCCAATTCGGTCGCGGTAAGGAAGGCCGACTCGGTGTAGGAGTCGAGAAGGAACTCGGCCAGGCGCTTGAACCCCGGCGAGAGCTGGGGCATGGTCTCGCGGATGCGATCTTCGTAAGCGTACTTCATGGCTCCCTCCTGCGCTTGCGCAAACGCGCCGGCGCAGCACACGCGTCAATCGATGTTACCACACCCCTCCTCGCCATGCAACAAGAATGGCAAAATGCACGAATCCGTGTTTCTCAATTGCAGCCGTTTTCCGCTGCTTCTTTCGCGAAGGGGGGGCTGGGGCAGCCCACCACGCGTGAGTAGGCTACTAACGCGTCACCCGATGCAGGCGTTTTCCACTGCTTCTATTTGGAAGGGGGCTGGGCCAGCCCACAGCGCGTGAGTAGACTCTTAACGCGTCACCCGATCAGGCGTCGTCATTGGGACGCGCTGCCGCCCGAGAATCGCCTGCCGGGGCAATCGTGTAACGCATGTCCTTCAGGCGGGAGAGTGCGCAGGGCCAGCCAGCGCAAACGGAGGACGGCTCGTCTACGGACATGCCATCCGGTGCGCGGCACTCAGAGCCTCCTCGCCTCTGAGTGGTCGGAGCGCGAGGCTCTGTTCAATGGGAGGCGAAGGTATCGGGTTCGCCAAGAAAAGTATTCAGGGGTTCTCTGCGGTCTCGGCGGTGAATGCTCCTCACCTACCCCCACACGCGGAAGTGATCGAGGATCGACCCGCCGATAAACTCGCGCAGGATCGAGTCGTCGGGAATGTACTCGGTCGAGCACGGGCGGATCCACGAGAGGAAGGCCAGCAGGCGCTTGACCTCTACACGCTCGGGCGCGTCGGCCGGCACCTGGAAGAGCAGCGGTTCTGCGAGCGGCCGCAGCGCGGCAAGTTCGTAGACCAGGGTCGAGTTGAAGATCACGTCCGCGTTTTCCTGGTAGGGGAAGATGTAGCGCTTCTCACCCCGCCGCACCGATTCCCAGCGCTTGAGGGTCGCCAGGGCCGTGTGACCACGCGTGGTTGCGTCACGCACCAGGCGGCGCAGCAAGCGCGAGTCGGTGGTGGACACGCGATTGTGGCGATCGAGGTTAAGATGGGTCAGGGCCGAAACGTAGACGCGGAAGATATGCTGCGGCGGAAACCGCGGGAGCAGATCCGGGTTGAGCCCATGGATACCCTCCATGATGATCAGGGATTCCGGCCCCAGGCGGATGGCCTCCCCCCACCCGCGCGTGCCGCGGGTGAAGTCGTAGCGCGGCAGGGTCACCGTCTCACCGCGCATCAGCCGCTCGAGGTGATCGCCCAGCAGCTCGCGGTCGAGGGCCTCGATCGTTTCGAAGTCGAAGACCCCGTTTTCATCGCGCGGCGTAGCCTCGCGCTCAACAAAGTAATTGTCCATCTCGAGCGGGTAAGGCCGCAGCCCGAGTGAAAGCAGCTGGATCGCCAAGCGCCGCGCAAAGGTTGTCTTGCCGGCTGAGGAGGGGCCCGCCACGAGCACCAGCCGCAAGCGCTCGCGCGCAGAGGCAATGGTGCGCGCAATCTCGGCGATCTTCTGGTCGTGCAGGGCTTCCGCCACCAAGACGATTTCGCGGATCCGCCCGCGTTCGATGGCATCGTTGAGCGTGCCGATATCTTCGATGCCAAGGCGGCCCAGCCATTCGCCGTATTCACGGAAGGTGGCGCGCAGCTTGGGGAAGTCCCCGCCGGCCTGAATGTCTTCGGGCGTGTGGCGGCGAGGGTAACGCAGGGCAAACCCGGGCTGGGCCACCTCCAGGCGGAAGCGGCGCAGGTATCCGGTGGAGGGCACCATGTAGCCGTGGAAGTAGTCTTCCCGGCCGCGCAGCGAATACAGGATGACGAATTCCTTCTCGCGCGCCTGAAGCAGGCGCACCTTGTCGTCATAGCCTTCGCGCCGGAAGATGTCCATGGCGGCAGCGACGGGCACCTGATGCTTGAGGATCGGCTCATCGCTCTCGGCGATCTTCTCCATGCGTTCCTGGATGTGGGCCACCTCCTCGGCGCTGAACGGCGCGCGCCCGTGCACGCTGCAGTAGTAGCCGCCGTCGGAGATCGAGTGGTCCACCGCCACGTCGGCCTGCGGGAAGAGCTCGCGCGTAGCGACGATGAGCAGGAAAACGACTGAGCGCCGGTAGATGCGCGCGCCGTCGGCGGTGGCGATCGTCACGGGCTGGAGCTCGCCATCCTCGCGCACCGGGAAGGTCAGCTCGCGCAGGTCGCCGTTAAGCATCGCCGCCACAATCGGCGCCGGGGTCCGGATCTCCGCCGCGCGAACAAACTCTTCGAGGGTAGTGCCCTGCGGGCCTTCCAGCGTGCGTCCATCCGGCAGATGGACCTGGACCGTTGTGCGGCGCGGGGCCGAGTTGATCTGGGTAGAGGTAGTCATGGTTTGCCGCAATTGTGGGCTGCGTTGCTTGACAACCCTTTTGCGCGATGATTATAATCGTTCCACCTTCCTCGGTAGCTCAACCGGCAGAGCGGGCGGCTGTTAACCGCTAGGTTCCAGGTTCGAATCCTGGCCGAGGAGCCTGCGCCTCTCCTGCCTTGTTCGGACCCGGATGCACGAACCGGGTTTTTTGATTCTGCATGTGGTGGACCGGCGCGCTGAGATGGTCATCGTCCCCACATGATCCGGGCGTTATTCCTCCGCGATCAATCGACCGAGGCGCATGCGGGCACGACGAGCCATCAGTTCCTGACCGTCATTCCCGCGGGTCCCTAGCGGGAATTCAGGAAGCCCAGCGCCTTCAGCGCGAGAATCGTGTGTGCATCTCCTGCTGGGCCCCGCCCAAGGAGGTTGCGAGAACGACGAGCCATGAGTTCTTGATCGTCATTCCCGCGTGGTTCCAGCGGGAATCCAGGAAGCTCGACCGTCCTCAGCGCAAGAATCGCATGCGCATCAGCTGCTGGGCCCCCGCCCGAGGAGCATGCGAGGGCGACGAATGTGCCGATTCGCCTGTCGCCAACGGGCGGGAAGGGTCGCGCGCCCCTCCTGGCCCACTCAACTCCCCTTATCCGCCATTTGATGCATGACGAGAACAAGGACCAATGGTAGCCTTAGGTCGATAGCCGCATACCCAAGGCGCCCTGCCTCGTGGAGGAGGTCACGCCGATGCCACCTGTCATCCGCGCTGTTGAGATCTGCAAACGCTACGGAACCGTTCGCGCCATCGACCGGGTCACCCTCGAGGTACAGGAGGGTGAGAACTTCGGCATGGTCGGCCCAAATGGAGCCGGCAAGACCACGACCATTGAGTGCCTGGAGGGCCTGCGCCAGGCCGACAGCGGGTCGCTCGAGGTCTTGGGCTGCAACCCGGCCACCGCTCGAACAGTTTTGGCCGAAATGATCGGCATTCAGTTGCAGCAGTCGAACCTACCGCCCCGTCTGCGGGTGGGAGAGGCCATGCGCCTGTTCCGGGCGCAATACGCCCGCCGAGCCGACCCGGCCGAGCTTCTCGAACGGCTGGGCCTGGCGGAAAAGAAGAACTCCTCGATCGGAACGCTTTCCGGTGGACAACGCCAGCGGCTGTTCATTGCGTTGGCGCTGATCAATCAGCCGCGGCTGGTCTTCTTCGATGAGCTGACGACCGGCCTCGACCCGCAGGCACGGCGCTCGATGTGGGACCTGGTTCGCGAGATTCGCGACCGCGGCTGCACTGTCTTCCTGACCACGCACTTCATGGAAGAAGCTGAGCGTCTGTGCGATCGAGTGGCGATCCTGGACGGCGGCAAGGTTGTCGCATTGGATACGCCCCAGGCGCTCATCCGATCGCTCGGCCTTGGGCGGCGCCTGGTTTTCACCCTGCCCCCCGGCACCACGCCACCGGCGCAGGTGGAGGTCGCAGGAGTAGAGAAGGTTGAAGTCGAAGGCAATCGCGTGAGCGTCCAAGGCCGTGGCGAGCGCTTCGCAAGCTCAGTGGTCGGCGCCTTGGAGAAGTCCG
>MGOA01000167.1 GCA_001796965.1 Chloroflexi bacterium RBG_16_64_43 | reverse complement strand
ATCGCCGCCGTCAGCGTCGTCTTCCCGTGGTCGATGTGCCCCATCGTCCCTACGTTCAGATGCGGCTTGTTCCGTAAAAACTTCTCCTTCGACATGTTACGTCCTCCTGATCTCGAGGGTGGTCCCTGGAGAGATCTCCAGAGCCCGCGATGGGAATTGGACCCATGACCCCACCCTTACCAAGGGTGTGCTCTACCGACTGAGCTACGCGGGCCAGGTGGGCGGTGAAGGATTCGAACCTCCGAAGGCTTCTGCCAACTGATTTACAGTCAGTCCCCTTTGGCCGCTTGGGTAACCGCCCAGGTTGTCACGCCCTGCCGGGCCCCGGCCGGCGCGGAAGGCTAGCGCTTCCCGAGGCTTCCGCGCCGTAAGGGGGCGCAGCGGAAGCCGACGACGGGAATCGAACCCGTAGCCTACCGCTTACAAGGCGGTTGCTCTGCCGATTGAGCTACGTCGGCAAGCGAAAAAACGTGCCCCGCAGGGCGAAGCGATTATACCAGAGCGGCAGATGTGCCGCAAGGCACACACGTCGCCAGGCTGGCGCGACAACCTCCGCCAAAGGCTTGTGAGAGCCATGGCAATTATTCTTGCAACCATCTCTCAAGGTGCCATGCAGCCGCTGCGCGATTGGCCGCTCCTCAATCTCTGCTACAATCCTCGGCGGACCCCTCCATGAAGTATCTTTGGTCCCCTTGGCGTATGGAATACATTCAGGATCACACGCGGGACTCGGCTTGCGTTTTCTGCGAAGCATGGGCGGGCGGCGAGGACGAACGCACGCTCCTGCTCCATCGCGGACAGAGCGCGTTCGTCATCCTTAATCGCTTCCCCTATACCAGCGGCCACCTGATGGTTGTCCCCGTTGTTCACCTGCCAACGCTCGAAGAAGTGCCGCTGCCCACGCTGACCGAGGTCATGGCACTCACCCAGACCGCGCTGAAAGCTCTGCGCCAGGTGTATCGGCCGCAGGCGTTCAACGTCGGGGCCAATATCGGCGAACTCGCCGGTGCCGGAATTGCCGATCATGTCCATCTGCACGTCGTCCCGCGTTGGGCAGGCGACACGAACTTCATGGCCACGCTGGCCGAAACGCGCGTCCTGCCCGAAGCGCTCGACGAAACCTATCATCGTCTGCACGCAGCCTGGCCGGAGCCTAATGCCCCATGAAGGATTTTCGCCAGCCCGTCATCCTCAGCGCGTGCCGCACCGCCATCGGACGCTTTCAAGGAAGCTTGGCCTCCACCCCCGCCCCAACCCTTGGCGGTGCCGCCATTCGCGAGGCGCTGCGGCGCGCCGCGATTGACCCCAGCAGCGTGGACGAAGTGATCATGGGCAATGTGGTCTCGGCCG
Source organism: Chloroflexi bacterium RBG_16_64_43 (assembly GCA_001796965.1). Classification (GTDB taxonomy): domain Bacteria; phylum Chloroflexota; class Anaerolineae; order Anaerolineales; family RBG-16-64-43; genus RBG-16-64-43. The sequence goes on along the minus strand of MGOA01000167.1, from coordinate 17,503 downwards.
GCATTGGCCAGGCCCCGGCGCGCCAGGCCGCCCTGGCGGCCGGTCTGCCGCCCTCGGTCGGCGCGCTGACCATCAACAAGGTGTGCGGCTCAGGCCTTAAGGCGGTGATGCTGGCTGCCGCGATGATCCGCGCCGGCGATGCTGAAGTGGTGGTGGCCGGCGGCATGGAAAACATGAACCTGGCGCCCTACCTTTTGCCGCTGGCGCGCACCGGTTACCGCCTGGGCGATGGCACATTGGTGGACTCGGTCGTGCACGACGGTCTGTGGTGCGCTTTCGAGAACCATCACATGGGCGTGAGCGCCGAGTGGGTGGCGCGCGAGTATCATCTGACCCGCGAAGAACTCGACCGCTTCGCGCTGGAGAGCCAGCACAAGGCCTCGGCCGCGATCGACAGCGGCGCCTTCCGCGAAGAAATCGTGGCGCTCGACCTGCCTCAGCCCAAGGGCAACCCGCTGCACTTCGAGCTCGATGAAGGTCCGCGCCGCGATACTACGCTCGAGGCGCTGGCCCGGCTCAAACCTGCCTTCCAGAAGGATGGCGTGGTCACCGCAGGCAATGCCCCGGGCATCACCGATGGCGCCGCCGCGCTCGTGGTCACCAGCGCCGCGCGCGCGGCACAGCTCGGCCTCCAGCCCCTGGCGTGCATTACCGCCTACGCTCAAGCCGCCGTCGAGCCGCTTAAGCTATTCACCGCGCCCATCTTCGCCGTGCGCGCGCTGGCAGCTAAGGACGGCCGCACCCTGGCCGACTACGACCTGATTGAAATCAACGAGGCCTTCGCCGCGCAGGCTCTGGCCGATGGCCGGGCCCTCGAAGGCGAAGGCTGGGATTGGGCGCGGGTCAACGTCAACGGCGGTGCTATCGCGCTCGGTCACCCCATTGGCGCGAGCGGGGCACGCGTGCTGGTGACGCTGCTCTACGCATTGCGCGCCCGCAACAAGCGCCGTGGGTTTGCCTCGCTCTGCCTGGGCGGCGGCGAGGCCGTGGCCTTGAGCCTCGATTTGCTTTAGCTTGGCCCAAAGGAACCACTTTCGCCTCACCCCCCGTCCCCCTCTCCACATCGTGGCTGTCGAGTGTAGAGCGGATGATTGCGGAGAAGGGGTGGAGATGCCCAAGGAGGCGGAGGGGGATTGGCGAACTACTGAGTCATTAGGTCCGCCCACCCGGTGCGGCCCCACCACCCACCGCGTTCTTTCTCGCGTGCATCCCAACCCCCTTGCGGAGGAGAGATCATCATGGAGATCAAGCACATCGCCGTCATCGGCGCCGGTGCGATGGGCAACGGCATCGCGCAGGTGGCCGCCACCTCGGGCTATCGCGTCACTCTGATGGATGTCGTGCCTGCGCAAATCGAGAAGGCACGCGCCGCGATCCTCCAATCCACCACGCGCATGGTCGAGAAGGGCAAGCTCACACCCGACCAAGCCGCTGCCGCGCAAGCTATCCCCACCACCCCCTCCCTGGCCGATACGCGCGAGGCCGACCTGGTCATCGAAGCCGCCACCGAAAACGTGGAGCTCAAGCTGGGTCTATATCGTGAACTGGATAAGCTCATGCGCCCGGAGGTGATCATTGCCTCCAACACCTCATCCATCTCGCTCACCCGCCTGGGCGGGGTCACGCGCCGCGCCGAGTTCATCGTCGGTATGCACTTCTTCAATCCGGTACCGGTGATGAGCCTGCTGGAGGTGGTGCGGGGCCTGGCCACCTCCGAGAGCAGCGTGGCCACTGCGGTTGAGGTGGGTCGGCGCATGGGCAAGACCCCGGTGGTGGTCAAAGATTCACCCGGCTTCGTCTCCAATCGCATTCTGTGTCCGATGATCAACGAGGCCGTTTATGCGCTCGATGAGGGCGTGGCCTCGGTAGTGGATATCGACACGGTGATGAAGCTGGGCATGAATCACCCGATGGGCCCGCTCACGCTGGCCGATTTCGTCGGGTTGGACGTGATGCTGGCGGTGATGGAGGTGCTGCACCGCGATTTGGGCGATGACAAGTATCGCCCGGCGCCGCTGCTGCGGCGCATGGTGGATGCAGGGTTCCTGGGGAAGAAATCTGGGCGCGGGTTCTACGACTATCGCAAGGCCTAGCCGCGCGGTTAGGCATCGGCGGGCCGAGCGCAGCTTGTGCAATCTGAAACTCAAGGATCCTGCGCAGCCTTCAATTCTGCCGCCCGTTATGGAATAATGGCCCGGTGCTTTGAACCCCCCCCCGCCAAGGAGGCAAGTGATGCTAACGAAAGTCGCGCTCGTGACGATCGCGGTACTTATCGCCACCCTAGCTTGCGTTGTGCCCGGCCTTCCCACCCCGCCCGGGCTGGACGATGTCGGCACGCGCGTCGCGGCCACCCTTACCGCCCTCGCCCCCGGGGAAACCACTGAGCCGCACGGGCCCACGCCTGAGGGATCGCCGGTCGGCCCGACCGTGCCGGCCCCCTCCGTACTGCGCATCGTGTATATCAGTGCGGGCAATGTGTGGGTCCTCACCGCCGGCGGCGTTCCTCAGCAAATCACCGCCAGCGGCGGCGCCGAACGGGTGGTCATATCGAGTGATGGACTCAAAGTGGCCTACACCCGGCGCGGCGCGCCCGAGGCGACCTCCGAACTCAACTCGATCAACGTGGATGGCAGCGGCAGCGCGTTGCTGCTCTCGACCGCGCAAATCGATGCCCTGCACCCGCTCGGGTTCTTTGTGCACAACGATATCAACAACCTGGCATTCATCCCGGGGAGCCACCGCCTGGCCTTCAACACGCGCGGCGTCCTTGAGGGCCCCGGCCTTCCAAAGTGGGACGACCTGTTTGTCATCGACGCAGACAGCGCGGCCCTGACCACCGTCTTCCCGGCGGGCGCCGGCGGCGATTTCGCTTTCTCCCCCGACGGCACGCGCGTGGCCATCATTCGCCCAACGACCGTCGGCCTGGCGAATGCCGATGGCAGCGGGATGAGCGCCGACGTGGTGACCTACACCGCGGTGATCACTTACAGCGAGTATATGTACTACGTCCGCCCGCTATGGACAGCCGACTCCGCCGCACTCGGTTTGGCCATTCCGTCCTCCGACCCGCTGGCCCCTGCGACGAGCGCCACGCTGTGGCGCGTGCCCGCGGCAGGCGGCCCGGCGGTCAGCCTGGCGACCATCTCCGGCGAATTCTTCTTCGCCCAATTCGATGCCTCTGCCCTGGCCCCGGATCTCTCGCGGGTGGCGTTCTTGCGCGCAACCGGAACGCCCAATGTGCACCATCTGATCGTCGCCAACTCCGACGGTAGCGGCGAAACGATCTACGCCACCGGCCAGCTGGGGTGGCTTGGGTGGGCGCCGGATGGCATGCACTTCATCTTCTCGGAAGGTGCCGGCAACAACATTCGCTTGGGCGGGCTCGGTACTGCGCCCGCTCCTCTCGCGACCGGCACACGGCTGCGCTGGCTGAACGGCAGCGAGTTCCTGTATCTCTCTGGTTCACCGGGGTTATGGACTCTCAACCGGGGCACGCTGGGCGGTGGCATCGAGGCTCTGGCCACGCTTGCGGGGGACTACACCGCCTACGATTTCGACCAGTAGAACCTATCACGAGACCGCGAATCAAGAGAGCGGCTGGCGCCGCTCTCTTGATTCAAGGCATGCATCACCCGATGGGGAATATGCCCATTACGAGCATTCGATTCTCATCCGATGCCGCGCTTAACATCAAGCGGGCCAGGCGATAGAGTCGTCGAAAGTACGGAGGCATCTGCTCAATGTCGAGCGAGGCGAACCCGAAGCGCGAATAGTAAGGCCCCATGACGCTGCGGCAGGTGAGGTAGAGCGGTGGTGGGTTAGCCCTCATCAACTCGAGGATAATCGCCTGGGCTATTCCCTGTCGGCGCCGTGCCTCCACCACCGCAATCGAGGCCAACTCACGCGATCCGTCGCCGTGCCGCTTGACCTGCCCGATGCCCAGCACCTGGTCCGATGTATCCACGGCCACCACAAAATCTTGCCAATCCAGGCTGAGCGGGTTGAGGTGATTGGCCGATACCAAGTGGCGGATGGCAGGTTGGTCGCCAGCGCGTGCGCGACGCAAGCAGACTCCGGGTGGAAGCGAGCCTAGTCTCTCTTCACTCATCCGCTAGCCCACCAACAGCTTCTCTAGAATGTGTGCAGTCTCTTGAGGATTGGCCTTGCCGCGCGATTTCTTCATCACCTGGCCCACAAACCACTGTAACAGGGTGGTCTTGCCGGCCCGATACTGCGTTGCCTGTTCAGGGTTTTCCGCAATCGCCTGGCGGCAGATATCCTCCAGCGCGCCCGCCCCGGAAATCTGCGCCAGCCCCTCGCGTTCAACAATTGCCCGAGGCGGTGTGCCCGTGGCAATGACTTTCTCCAGCAAGGCCTTGCCGGTAGCCAGCGTCACCGTCGCCGAATCCACCAGGGTGAGGATCTCGGCCAGATGCGCCGGGGTCAGGCCCGCCAGGGCAGCCGTCTGCGGTTGGCCAGCCTGCTGCGGATGTTCGCGCACCAGGCGCAGCACGTCGTTCATCATCCAGTTCGAGACGCGTTTGGCCTCGCCGCTGTACGCCCTGGCCGCCGCCTCGAAGTATTCCGACAGCGAGCGCTCCTCGGTGAGGATCTCGGCGTCGTACTCGGGAAGTTGATACTCGCGCACGAAACGCGCACGTCGCTCGAGCGGCAGTTCGGGCATCGTCGCCAGCAGCCGTGTGCGCCAGGCCTCATCCAGCCGGATCGGCAGCAGGTCGGGTTCTCGGAAGTAACGGTAGTCGCCCTCGGTCTCCTTCGCGCGCATCTTGCGCAACATGCCCGCGTCTTCATCCCACTCGAGCGTCCACGCCTCCACCTGCCCGCCGGACTCCACCTCCCGTACCTGGCGCTGGATTTCTTTGGCGATTGCATCCCGCACGGCCTCGATGGAGTTGACGTTCTTGATCTCGGTCTTGGGGTTGAGATGGATCGCGCCGGCCGGGCGGATCGAGACGTTCGCGTCGCAACGCAACTGGGCGCGCTCCATGTTGGCTTCCGAGGTTTCCAACCAGCGCAGGAGTTGGCGCAGGCGAATGAGATACTGAGCCGCCTCGTCTGCTGAGCGCAGGTCCGGCCCCGTGACCATTTCCACCAGCGGCACACCGCAGCGATTCATATCCACGTAGCGCTGCCCGCCAGCCAACTTCGTCTTACCCGCGTCCTCTTCCAGATGCAGTTTTTGTATCGTCAGGCGGCGCGTCGCCCCGCCGGGCAGGGGTAGATCGAAGTATCCGCCGCGTGCCAGCGGCTCATCGTACTGGCTGATCTGGTAACCCTTGGGCAGGTCCGGGTAGAAGTAGTTCTTGCGCGCAAAGTAGGATGTCTCCGCGATCGTCGCATGCACGGCCGCCGCCAGGCGAACGGCCTTCTCCACGACACCGCGATTGAGCACCGGCAGAACGCCCGGCAAACCGCAACACACCGGGCAGATGTTCGTGTTCGGGGGCTGGCCCCAACTGTCGGCCCGGCAGCGGCAGAATATTTTCGACTCGGTTGAGAGCTGGATGTGCGTCTCCAGCCCGATGACGGCTTCCCATTCCGCCATGCCTGCTCCTTATGCTGCGCGAGCCGCAGGACGCGCGCGTCGCCTGGCCAGCAGCCACACACTCATGATGACCGTCCAGACCATGAGCGATTCGAAGGGCGCACCGTAGCGCGGGTTCTCACCGTACTCGACCAGGGCTTGTGACAGCGACCCGGCTAAAGCAATTATCCAGCCGCCGAGCAGCATGCGTTCAATGCCCTCCAGTTTGCGCATGACCCAGCGCACGGTCCAGACCACGCCCAGCCCAAGAAAGACGAAGTTCACGCCGAGCAACATCGCGCGCTCTACGTTCCACGCGTTGCGCACGATCGACATCAGCTCGTGCGGGTGAATCAGATCGAGGTCCCAATAGATGGGCACCTTCCAGAAGCCGATCCACGATCGAACCACATTGGCGAGGTACAGCAGTGGGTGCGCCACGATGAGCTTGAGGGAGATTTCGGTGAGCAGGCGCGAGAGGCCGGAATAGTCGACGTCGGCCGCGCGGCTCAAGTCGAAAAAGGCGGCCCACACGGTCATGGCATGGTTGCCGGTTGCCGCCACGCGCGCCGCGCGGTGCTCGAGGTAGATGTCGCGCACGGAGGCGTACTTGTCGGGCGCGTATTCCATGAAGTTGCCGACCATATTGGTGAGCGAGTAGCCAGTCAGCGACGTCGGCCCAAAGTAGCCCGCCGTGCGCCAGTTGACGAAGCTCCAGCCAAGGACCAGCGTCACGATCGGCGCAGCGAGGAGTGCCAGTGCGGCTGCCCTCACACGCAACGGCTTACCTCGCCGGCGCAGCCATACCAGTGGAATCAGGACTGCGCTCCAGTACAGCATCTGCGGTCGGGTAAGCGCCAGCAGGCCGGCCAGCACTCCGAGCACCAATTCGGTCCACGGCCAGCGCTCCACGGCCCGGAAGCGCAGAACCAGGAGCGTTAGGCTCACGGCCAGGAGGAAGGTGGTTGTCGTCTCCGAGAGAATCATCCCTTCGAAGAACAACTGCGCCAGGTTGAGCGAGTGCGCTGCCCCTGCCACAAAGGCCAGCCATGCTCGGCCGGTGAGGCGCCACGTGACGAGGAACAACATGGCCGACACGGCCAGCCCCATGGCCGACTGGGCCGTCCACACGGCGCGTTCATCGAGTTGGAGCAGCGCGATCAGGCCGGGATAGACCGGCGGACGAGTCGCATCGTTGCCGTGCAAAGTCAGGCTGTGCAGCAGGCGGGCAATGTTGAGATACGACTGCGTATCGGAGTCATGGGCCGGCGCATAAATAAAAGCCATGCCCAGGCGCAGGCCAAGCGCCAACACCATCAACGCAAAGAACCACCCGCGCCATGCGGCGGCACGTTGCACTCGCCTAGCCCCCGCCCAGCACTTTGGGCCGCGCCGATCGCCAGGCCTCGGCCGCTGTGCTCATCTCATAGGCCCGCCCGAGGCGGAACAAGCGCGCCTCGTCGAAATCGCGGGCCATAAACTGGATGCCGATCGGCATCCCGCCGCGGTCGAGCCCGGCCGGGATCGAGAGCGCCGGCACGCCGGCGTGGTCCGCCGGTACCGTGAGCAGGTCGGCGTACTGCATCAGCACCGAGTCGCCGTAGAGCGCGCCAAGCTCAAAGGCGGTGGTTGGGGTAGTTGCGGCGAGCAATGCATCCAGGCGGTGGAGGCCCGCGGGGTCGAAGGCCGCCTCGAAATCGCCTCGGATAAGCGTGCGCACGCGCAAGGCGCGCTGGTAGTAGTGCTTCTCATACTGCGCGGCCGAGACGTACATGCCCATCAGGATTCGCAGCTTGGGCTGCACCCCGAACGCCTCACCGCGCGAGGCGCGGTACATCGCGCGCAGGTCGGCCATGGGCCTCGCGGTGCGGTGCCCGTATTTGACCCCGTCATAGCGGTGCAAATTCGAGGCAGCTTCCACGCGCGCAACAACGAAGTAGGCGGGAATGCCGTAGCGCGTATTGGGCATGGGCACGTTCTCGACGATCTCGGCGCCGGCACCCGCCAACCGCTGCGCAGCATCGAGCACGGCCGCTTTCACCTGCGGGTCGATCTCCTGCTCGCGCAGTTCACCGGTCTTCGCATCTGGATACTGGATGCGGAAGTAGTCTGGCGAGAGGCCGATGCGCATCCCCCTCACGCCCGCCTCAAGTTCAGCCTGATAATCCGGTACAGGCACGCTGGCGGCCGTGCCATCCTGGGGGTCGGCACCGGCCATGGCGCCCAACATGAGCGCCGAGTCGGTTACGTCGCGCGTGAGGGGGCCGACGCAGTCGATGGAAGAGGCAAACGCGATCAGCCCATAGCGGCTGACGCGGCCGTAGGTGGGCTTAAGCCCTACCACGCCGCAGAATGCGGCCGGCTGACGGATTGAACCGGCGGTGTCGGTGCCGATGGAGAGGACGGCCTCGCCCGCGGCCACCGCCGCCGCGCTGCCGCCCGATGAGCCGCCCGGAACGCGTGATGGATCCCATGGGTTGCCGACCGGCGGCTGGAAGGCGGACGACTCGTTCGAGGATCCATAGGTGAACTCATCCAGGTTGACTTTGCCCAACACCACCGCGCCGGCCGCCTCCAGGCGGGTCACGCTGGTGGCGCTGTAGGGCGCGACAAAGTGCTCGAGCATGCGCGAGGCCGCCGTGGAAGGCGTGCCCTCGACACAAAAGATGTCTTTGACCGCCAGCGGCACGCCGGCCAGCGGGCCCAGTGCCTCGTCGCGCGCGCGCGCCTGGTCAATGGAGCGGGCGCGTTCTCGCGCCCGCTCGGCCTGCAAAGAGATGTAGGCATGCACGTGACGGCGGTCCTCGGCCTGCTCCTCGGCCGAAGGCGGATAGGGCGCCGTCCGGGGCGCCCGGCCTTCCACCTGCGCAATGCGAGCCAGAACCGAATCCAGGACCGCCTCGGCACTTGTCTCACCACGCCGCAGGCGCTCCACGATCTCGTGCGCCGTCAGATCACAGAGTTGCATGCGCACCTCACGCGAGATCGGTATGCGGGATGTCGGGAACCCGGTAGTAGCCGTCTTCCGATTGGGGGGCCTGCGCCAGAATGCGTTCAGGCCCCGGGTAGGGCCTGGCAGCGTCCTCGCGCGGCGGCGGGCTGATGGCCGGAGAATACGGAACACCATGCGAGGTGATCGGCGTGTCCTCGGGCAGGTCGATCGCCTCGAGTTCGTGGATGATCTCAAGCTGTTTGTTCAATTGCCCGCGCAGGTAGGCCGCCTCGCTTTCCTGCAGCTCGAGCGCGGCCAGTTCCACCAAATGGGCAAACAGTTCGGCGGTTATCTCTTCGTTCATCCCACCTCCGGATCGGCGAGGTCATTGTACCCGTGCCTCCGGAGGCGGTCAAAACACAGGCCGTCGCACGCGAACTCCGCGGGTGCCTGCGCTATAATCCATGCACCACGCGCGTTGCAGCTGGGAGGAGGCTATGACATCTGCCGAGCGAACTGCATCCGGTCCGTGCCTCACGCTCCTGCCCGAGCACGAAATGATCCGTCAGGCGGCTCGCGACTTTGCCCGCAGCGAAATCGCACCCATTGCGGCGCACTTCGACGAAACCGGTGAGTTCCCCTACGATACGATTCACAAGATGGGCAAGCAGGGCTTCATGGGTATCGAGGTGCCCGAGGCCTACGGCGGCTCCGGGCTGGATTCGATCGCCTACGTCCTGGCCATGGAAGAGATCTGTAAGGTTGATGCAGCCCACGGCACGATCATGTCGGTCAACAACTCGCTCTTCTGCCACGGGTTGCTGAAGTTCGGCACCGAGGCGCAGAAGCACAAGTTCATCACGCCGGTCGCCACGGGCGAGAAGATCGGCGCCTATTCGCTCACCGAGCCGATGTCCGGCTCCGATTCGGCCACCATGAAGACCCGCGCCGTGCGCGAGGGCGAGGTGTACCTGATCAACGGCCGCAAATCCTGGGTTACTTCCGCTCCCGTGGCCGATTTCGTCGTCGTCTTTACCACCACCGACCCGTCCAAGAAGCACCGCGGGATCACCGCCTTCGTGGTCGAAACGGACAAACCGGGATTTGAGCGCGGCAAGAAGGAACCCAAGCTGGGCATCCGCGCCAGCGCCACCAGCGAGATCTTATTCGACAACTACCACTGCCCGGTCGAGAACCGGCTGGGTGAAGAAGGCGAGGGGTTCAAGATCGCCATGACCGTGCTCGACGCGGGCCGTATCGGCATTGCCTCCCAGGCGCTGGGCATCGCCGAAGCGGCCTACGAGGCCAGCCTGGAGTATGCGCGCGAGCGCGAGGCCTTTGGCCAGAAGATCGGCGAGTTCCAGGCCACCCAGTGGAAACTGGCCGACATGAAGACACGCATTGAGGCCTCGCGCCTGCTGATTTATCAAGCGGCGCTGGCCAAGATGGCCAGCCGCCAAACCGGTCAGCGCTATACGTTGGAGGCCTCGATGGCCAAGCTCTTTGCCTCCGAGACGGCTATGTTCTGTGCCCATCAGGCGGTGCAGATTCACGCCGGCATGGGCTACAGTAAGGAGCTGCCGGTCGAACGCTATTTCCGCGACGCCAAGATCACCGAGATATATGAAGGGACGAGCGAGATCCAGCGGTTGGTCATTGCCCGCGGCGAACTCGGATTGCGCTAACTACGATGAACTCACTCACGGCGGGCCTGCTGACGCTGGCTGCGGCTGTCCTCCTCGACGCCGGGCTGATCCTTGCCTGGCGCTGGCTGCGCGCGCGCCGCGCCGCTCTCCGCCCGCACCCCGCACCTGCAGGCCCGCCCGCAGGCGAACCGGCGCACGCTGGATGGGCATCGCCCCCCGCGAGCCCCGTCGCGGGCGCGGCGGCGGCCGCGCTCAGCGATGAGCAAGCGGCCTCGGGCTCGTCCTGGCTGGGTTGGCTTCGCCCAGAGGCGGTGATGCTCAGCGCGGGGGCTGTGCTCACCGTTTTCGGGCAGGCGATGTTGCGCAAGGTCGTCCCCACCCTGTTGTGGGCGCCGCTGGCCGTGATCGCCCTTGGCCTGGTGCTCTTCCTGGGCGGCGGATATCTCGCCGAGCGCGGCCCGCGACGCGCGCGGCAGGTACCGGGGCTCTCGGCGGTCACTCACTGGCTGCGTGTCTCACCTGCACAGATGGTGTGCCTCCTGCTGGTCCCCGTCTTCGGCCTGGTGGCTGCGCTCGCCGCAGGCGATGGGGCTCTCATGATCCAGCCCACGGTGGCCATGCTGGCCTGGGGTCTGGGCGTGGTGATGATCGGCCTCTGCAGTTGGCCGCACGAGGTGCCACGCTGGAAGCCTCGTTGGAAGATCATGGGGCTGGCGCTCGGCCTCTTCGTGGGTGCTCTGCTTCTCCGCGCCATCGCCACCGACCGCATACCGATCATCCTGACCGGCGATGAAGGCTCGGCCGGGATGAGCGCGGTGGAATTCGCCCGCGGGGCGCAAGACAATCCCTTCATCATGGGCTGGTACTCATTCCCCTCTTTGTACTTCCTGCTGCAATCGTTTTCGGTGCGCCTGCTGGGAAACACCATTGAAGCCATCCGTCTGCCCTCGGCCTTCGCGGGCGCTCTCACTGTGGCTGCGTTGTACCTGGCGGCGCGTCCGATGTTCGGCAATCGCGCTGCGTTCATGGCTGCGCTGTTCCTGGGCGGGCTGCATTTCCACAATCACTTCAGCCGCATCGCGCTCAACAACATCTGGGATGGCCTGGGTTACGTCGTCATCTTAGGCGCCTTCAGTCACGGCTGGCGCACCGGCCGGCGCGCTTCTTTCATATTGGGCGGGCTGGCCCTCGGATTGATGCAATACTTCTATGCCAGCAGCCGCATGTTGTTCGCGCTCCTCCCACTCTGGCTGGTCATCGCCGTGCTGCTCGACCGCAAGCGGCTGCGCCCGCTTCTGCCGCATCTGGTTCTCAGCGTACTGGCTGCAGCCGCCGTGGCCTTCCCACTGGGCATGTTCTATCTGCGATACCCCAACGAGTTCGTCGCTCCGCTCAGCCGCTTCTCGATTCTGGGCGATTGGATGGAGAAGGAAGTAGTGATCGCCAGCCAACCCGTGGCGAACATCTTGCTGCGCCAACTCAGCCTGGGCTTTCAGGCGTATACCGCCACGCCTTTGCGTCACTGGTACACGCCCGATGTCCCTATCTTGCGCAATCTCCCGGCAGCTTTCTTTCTCTTGGGGACGGCCCTGATGCTGCTGCGGCTGCGCGATGAACGGGTTTGGCTGGTGGCGCTGTGGCTCTTCGCCTTCGGCGTGGCGGGCGGCCTGAGCGAGAGCACCCCTGCTGCACAGCGCTATGTCGCCGCGGCGCCGGCGGCAAGCCTTGCGCTGGCTTATGGACTGGATCGACTCGCGGAGTGGCTTGCGCGCCTGTGGCCGCGCGCACGCCCGTACGCCGGATTGGCCGTAGTGGGCTTAGTGGCGGTGCTGGCTCTCGACGACCTGCGCTTCTATTACATCGAATACACACGCACCAGCGATTTCGGCGGCGACAACGGCATGGTTGCCCAGCGTCTGGCTGAGCACTTGCGCTACGAACCGACATCGGCGCACGTCGCCTTTTTCGGGACTCCGCGCATGGGGTACTACTCAATCCCCAGCTTGCAGTACCTGGTTCCCCAGATTGCCGGAAGCGATATGAACCAACCCTGGGGATCGCCGGATAACCCCTCCTTGGCAGGGCATCCACTGATCTTCGTCTTCTTGCCGGAACACGAATCCGATTTGAACGCTGTGCGCGTGACCTACCCGGTCGGGCAGTTGCTTGAGGAACCTTCGCGCACTGGGAACATTCTGTTTTGGCTATACCGCGTGCCGTGACGGCGGGCAATCGGCCCTACCTCGCTTGAGAGACGGAGCAGAATGAAGGCGGCGTTTTTCCAGACCCACGGCGGACCGGAGGTAATCCAGGTCGGCGAACAGCCGCAGCCTGAGCCGCGCACCGGCGAAGTGCTCATTCGCCTGCGCGCCGCTGCTCTGAATCACATGGATTTGTGGGTGCGTAATGGCTGGCCGGGTATCAAGCTGGCTTACCCGCATATCTCAGGCGCGGATGGCGCCGGCGAGATATGTGGGCTGGGTTCCGGCGTCGAAGGTTGGCCGCTCGGCGAGCGCGTCGTGATCGATAGCGTGCTCAGCGATGGCACCTGCGAGTTCTGCCTGCGTGGTGAAGACAACCGCTGCGTGGATTGGCACCTCCTGGGCGAAAGCGTTCGCGGCACGCTGGCGGAGTATGTCGCAGTGCCAGCCCGCAACCTGCTGCGCCTGCCCGCACACGTGACCTTCGAGGCCGCGGCCGCCGCGGCGCTGGTGTTCCATACCGCCTGGCATTCCCTGGTCACCCGCGGTGCCCTGCATGGAGGTGAGAGCGTCCTCATCGTTGGCGCCTCCGGCGGGGTCAACACGGCCAGCATCCAGATCGCACGGTTGGTCGGGGCCCAGGTGCTGGTCGTGGGCTCGAGCGCGGCCAAGCTCGAGCAGGCAAGCGCCCTGGGCGCGCAGGTGCTCATAGACCGCTCCTTGGAGGCCGATTGGTCGCGGACGGTTTACCAACAAACCGGCAAACGCGGGGTGGATGTGGTGGTGGATAACGTTGGCACCACCTTCCCCATGAGCCTTCGCGCGCTGCGTAAGGGCGGGCGTTTGCTCACGGTGGGCAACACAGGCGGCGCCAAATTCGAGATCGATAATCGTTTCGTCTTCGGTAAACATCTCAGCCTGCTCGGTTCCACGATGGGCACGCGCGCCGACTTCGATCAAGTCATGGGCCTGGTGTTCGAGGGCCGCCTGCGGCCGGTGATTGACCGGGTGTACCCGCTAGACGAGATTCGCCAAGCCGAGGCCCGCTTGGATCACGATGAGCAATTCGGCAAGATTGTGCTCATCCCCTAAGAGCCCACGGGACATCGTGACAGAATGAACTCGGGCATCCGCATGCGGCGCCCATGGCGCGTAACGCTTGTGGCCTGGGTTGTGTTCCTCTTTGCAGTGACCCAGGCCGTTCGCGCGTGGCAGGCATGGACGCAGCACGCGCTGCTGGCCAACCTGCCGCTGCCCGTAACGCCGGCCTTCTGGATTGGCAGCGGCGCTATATGGGCCGCGGCCGCCATAGCCGCAGCCTGGGGCCTGTGGCGCATGCACCGCTGGGGGGCCCTGCTCACAGCGATCGGCGCCCCGCTGTACCTTGCCACCTGGGTTGCAGAGCGCTGGCTGTGGGGGCGCGCGCCCGACGCCGTGATGGGCCTGCCCTTCGCCACCGGCGTGCAAGCTGTCGGGATTTTCCTTATTCTGGCGATTATCCTTGCGCCCGGTACGCTGCGGCGCTTCACGAGGAGTTGAACATGGATTTCGATTCAAGCCGCAAGCTCTTGCGCCAATTCCGCGAACAAGCCTTGCTGGGCGGCGGACAGGAACGCATCGATGCGCAGCACAAGCGCGGACGCCTCACCGCCCGTGAACGCCTGGACCTGTTGCTCGACAAGGGGTCCTTCTACGAAGTGGATGCCTTCGCCACCCACCGCACCCACGAGTTCGGTCTAGAGGATCAGAAGTTCCTCGGCGACGGGGTGGTGACAGGCTGGGGCACCATCGACGGGCGCTTGGTGTACGTCTTCTCGCAGGATTTCACCGTGTTCGGCGGCAGCCTGGGCGAGGTGCACGCTGAGAAGATCTGCAAGATCATGGATATGGCTCTTAAAAACGGTGCGCCGCTCATCGGCCTCAACGATTCCGGCGGAGCGCGCATCCAGGAGGGTGTTGTCTCACTCGGCGGCTATGCCGACATCTTCTTGCGCAACACCCTGGCCTCCGGCGTCATTCCACAAATCAGCGCCATCATGGGCCCCTGCGCCGGTGGCGCAGTGTACTCCCCGGCCCTCACTGATTTCATTTTCATGGTGCGCGATTCCTCATATATGTTCGTCACCGGCCCGGATGTGGTCAAGACCGTCACTCACGAAGAGGTGAGCTTCGAAGACCTGGGTGGCGCCAGTGTGCACAGCTCGCTCTCCGGCGTGGCCCACATGGTGGGCGACAATGAGGCCGATTGCCTGTATCTCATCCGCAAACTGCTGGCTTTTCTGCCGCAGAACAACATGGAGGACCCGCCCAGCCTTGCCACGCGCGATGACCCGCTGCGCACCGAGATGGCGCTGGACGGCATCATTCCCGAAGACCCCTCGCGCCCGTACGATATGCGCGAGATCCTTCGCCTGATTGTCGACGACGGAGTATTGCTCGAGGTTCAGGAGCATTTTGCCGCCAATATCGTGATCGGTTTCGCCCGCCTGGGCAGCCACGCGGTGGGTTTGGTGGCCAACCAACCGGCGGTGCTGGCCGGCGTGCTGGATATCAACGCCTCCGAGAAAGCCGCACGGTTTGTGCGTTTCTGCGACGCGTTCAACATCCCCATCATCACCTTCGTCGACGTTCCCGGCTTCCTGCCCGGCACGGCGCAGGAGCATGGCGGCATCATTCGCGCCGGGGCCAAACTGCTCTTTGCGTACTGTGAGGCCACAGTTCCCAAGATCACGCTCATCACGCGCAAGGCCTACGGCGGCGCGTACGATGTGATGTCGTCCAAACATGTCCGGGGCGACCTGAATCTCGCCTGGCCGACCGCCGAGATCGCCGTCATGGGGCCGGAAGGTGCAATCAATATCATCTTCCGTCGCGAATTGAACGAGTCCGCCGACCCGGCGGCGCGCAGAGCGGAACTCGTCCAGGAGTACCGCGACCGGTTCGCCAACCCATTCGTGGCCGCCTCGCGCGGCTACCTGGACGACATCATCGAACCCCACGAAACCCGGCCGCGGTTGATTAATGCCTTGCACATGCTCAGCAACAAGCGCGACGTCAACCCCTCCAAGAAGCACGGCTGCATCCCGTTGTGATAGCCGAGGTCAACGGCCATTCAGTGTATTACGAGACCCACGGCCCCCCGGGCGGGCCGTGGGTGGTGGCGCTGCATCACGGTCTAGGTGCGGTGCCTGCCTGGTCCGGCCAGATCCCGGCCCTTATACAGGCCGGCTTTCGCGTGCTAGCATACGACCGCTGGGGTTATGGGCGATCCGCAGAGCGCGCGGACTTGCCGCTTGATTACCTCGACCAGGAGCCCGCGGATCTGGACGCTCTGCTGGATGCGCTTGGCATCCCACAAGCGCACCTCCTCGGGCATTCCGACGGCGGCACGATCGCCCTGCTCTTCGCTGCACGCCGCCCGCAGCGCGTGTTGCGCATGGTGGTGGCGGCGGCGCACATTTACGGCGAAGAGGTGGGGCGTCAGGGCCTGCGCCAGACGCGCGACCGTTACATGCGCGAGGCGCCCTTTCGCGATGTATTCCGGGCAATGCACGGCGAGCGCAGCGATCGCGTGGTGTTGCGCTGGCTCGACCGCTGGCTGGCCGACGACACAAAGCAATTGGAGATGCGCGCCGTACTGGGGGAGATACGCGCGCGGACACTTGTCATCCAGGGCGAGCTCGACGAGTTCGCTTCGCCCCAGCATGCGCGCGATATCGCGGCCGGCATTCGCGGCGCCGAACTGTGGCTGATCCCCGGCGGCCGCCATAACCCAAACCTGGAACGAACCGCGGAGTTCAACACGCGGGTGATAGAATTCCTGGCCCGCCCCGACCCTGAGGCCGGATAGCATCGCACCTGGCGCTGGCGCGTCCGCTCGATCTGGAGAGGTATGTTCAAGAAGGTCCTGATTGCTAATCGTGGTGAGATTGCGGTGCGCATCCTGCGCGCCTGCCGCGAATTGGGGCTGCAGACGGTCGCCGTCTTCTCGGAGGCCGATCGCCAGGCCCTGCACGTGCGCTACGCGGACGAGGCCTATCTGCTCGGCCCGGCACCCGCGCGCGAGTCCTACCTGCGCATGGACCGTCTGCTCGATATCGCGCGCCGTTGCGAGGCGGACGCCATCCATCCCGGCTACGGGTTCCTGGCCGAACGCGAGGATTTCGCGCGCGCCTGCGAAGCAGCCGGCATCACCTTCATCGGGCCGCGCCCTTCGGCCATCGCCGCCATGGGCGACAAGATGGCCGCGCGCAACACCGTCTCGCGCGCCGGCATCCCGGTGGTCCCGGGCACTGAGGGCGAGGGCGATCTGAGCGATGAGGCGCTCATCGCGATCGCCCCGCAGATCGGTTTTCCGTTATTGATCAAGGCCACCTCCGGTGGCGGCGGCAAGGGCATGCGCATTGTCGAATCGCAGGAGGATCTGCCCGGCCTGCTGCACGCCGCGCGGCGCGAGGCCGAGGCGGCCTTTGGCGACGGCAAGGTTTATCTCGAGAAGGTGATTCACTCCGCTCGGCACATCGAATTCCAGATTCTGGCCGATGCGGAAGGCAATGTAATTCACCTGGGCGAGCGCGAATGCTCGCTGCAGCGTCGACATCAGAAGCTTCTGGAGGAATCGCCTTCGCCCTTCATCGGCGGAAACGATGAACTGCGCAACCGCATGGGCGAGGTTGCCTGCCGCGCGGCGGCCAGTGTCAACTACCTCAATGCGGGCACCATCGAGTTCCTGGTGGACCACGACCGCAATTTCTTCTTCCTCGAGATGAACACCCGCCTACAGGTGGAGCATCCGGTGACCGAGATGGCCACCGGCATCGACATCGTCAAAGAACAGATACGCATCGCGCGCGGCCGCCGCTTGCGCTACACCCAAGCCGAGGTCCGGTTCAACGGCTGGGCCATCGAGTGCCGCATCAACGCCGAGGACCCCTACAACAACTTCATGCCCTCCGTCGGGGTGCTGTCGAACGTGCTCATGCCCACCGGCCCTGGGGTGCGTGTCGACACCTGCGCTTACCCAGGGATGGAGGTCACGCCTTATTACGACTCGCTGCTCTCTAAGCTCATCACCTGGGGCGAATCACGCGCCGAGGCCATCCTGCGCATGCGCCGGGCGCTGGAGGAGTATCGCCTGATCGGGGTCAAGAACAACATTCCCTTTCACCAGGCGCTGCTC
>MGOA01000166.1 GCA_001796965.1 Chloroflexi bacterium RBG_16_64_43 | reverse complement strand
CTGCACGCCGAAGGGGTAGCGCGTGTCGTTGTGGGGCGCATCACTCAGCGCGATGACTTCTACCTCGTGCCCACGCTCAATTAGCGCCCTCGCGATGCGCGGCACGTAGGAGGCGGGGCCCCCGATGTCGGGAGGGAAGATGCCGGTGGGCAGACAAATGCGCACGGGTCAGTCCTTCGCCGAGGGTACGTTCAGGCCAAGTAGATAGCGCGTGCCGAACCATAGCATGCGCATCTTCTCCACCGGCTCCGGTTCGCGCCTCGCCGCGCGCAACAGCCAGCGCCAGCCCTCGCCGGCGCGCCGCGATTCGAAATGCAGCCGTGCCTGGCGGAACTCAACTGCGCGGCTGTACGCACCGCGGCGTAGGCGGGCCAACTGGGGCTCGAGATCGCTCCGCGTAAAGACGCGGTCGAGCACCAGGCGGTACTCTTCACCAAAGCGCGAGGCGGCCAGGGTGCTCTTCGTCCCGCCCCACAAACGGGAGAAGGCAAGGACCGTTTCGCTGTAACGCATCTCCGCGGCCGGAAAGGCCAGCCACGCGCGCACGAAGTACTCGAAGTCGAGCGCGTAATTCAGCGTCTCGTCCAGCCCGCCCAGCGACGTGTAGCAGCGACGAGTGATGAAGACGCCAGGCTGGCCCATGTTCTTGCCCAGGAGCAACGCGCGGACGTCGAAGTCGGCCATGTGCTTGAGATGCACCGGCCGGTCGAGCGAGTCGACCTCCTGAATGTCGCCGTAGATCATGGCCGCATCCGGATGCGATTGGTAGATGCGTGCGACCTGCTCGAGCGCGCCTGGAGCCAGCCGGTCATCCGAGTTCAACCATCCGAGTATCTCGCCGCGCGCGCGCGCCCAGCCTTTGTTCACCGCGCTGGCCTGCCCGCGGTCGGCCTCGCTCGCCCAATAGGTTAAACGAGCGGCGCGTCTTTGGAGGACCTCGCGAGTGCCATCCGTTGATCCGCCGTCCAGAACCAGGTACTCAAGGCGCGGGTAGGCCTGGCCCAGGACGGACTCCATGCAGGCATCCAGGTATTCCGCTTGATTGAAAGAGGGAGTCACAATAGAGATCAATGGCAATGTGCTCACGGCTCGGGTCTCAGTCCAATGGGTTTGCGGTCTGCCGCTTGCGCTGACCGGCGAGTATCTCGCCAAACCAATCCAGATACGCTTGCACTTGGGTCTCGAGGCGGAAGGACTGGAGCACCCTGGCCCGGCCGATCGCGCCCATAGCCCGCGCCCCATCCTTATCTTCTATCACGATCCTCAGCCGATCAGCCATCTCGGCTACCTCCCCCGGGCGCACCAGGAACCCGCTGGCGCGGTCTTCCACCTGCTCCGGGATTCCACCAACACGCGTCGCCACAACAGGCAGCCCGCAGCTCATGGCCTCCAAGATCGAAAGCGGGAACGTATCGGCCCGGCTGAGATGCAGGTAAGCGTCGGCCGCACGGTAATACTCGGCGATGCGCGCCTCGCTTTCTTCCCGCCCCTCAAAGATCAGGCGCACTCGGCCGTACTCTTGCGTCTCGCCCTCGTCTCCGAGGCACACGATCTGGATCTCATCACGAGTGGATCCGCCCAGACGCTCGGCGACTGCGCACACCCAATCGAATCCTTTCCATGGATTCGTCCGTAAGTGGTTGGCGACCACAAGCACGATGCGCCCATGCACGGCCAGCCCGAGCGTCCGGCGGGCTGCCTGTTGGTCGCCGGGCGAGAAGCGTATGCTGTCCACTCCATACGGGATCACGCGACGCTCCAGTGCCGGGAAGCGCGCTTCCTCGAACATCGACATCAGCCATCGCGAGGGAGTTGCCAGGTACAGCCGGCTTCCCGCAAAGAGCCGGCGCTTGCGCTGCCAGTTCGCGGCGGTGGCGTCGCGACGCACCGCCGGGTAGATTTCGAGGTCCGGGCACCTCCCGCATCCGATCCTCCAGCGCGGACAGCCAAGCGGGTGCGCGCAGTGCCCGGTGAGCAGCCACGGGTCGTGCGGTGTGAGGACGACCGGTGTGCGGCGGCTCCACCCGGGTAACACGCGCAGGTCGAAGAACCCCTCGCGTCGCAGCCAGCGTGCATGCAGGTTGTGCAGTTGAATGACATCCGGAGAGGCCGGGAGCATACGAGGCACGAGCCGCGTCCCGGGCTGGGTGAAGTCCTCGTGCCCGGTGGCGAGATCCCACGTCACGCGGGGGAAGACCAGCGCTTCAAGGAAGGCATCCAGGCGCGACTGCCCGCGGCCGCGGGTCAATCGCAGCAATCCGTCTCGCGCGCGCCGTACGGCCCGCGGCCAGCCGCCGACCGCCCAGCGATTCGGAATGGCGACCAGGCCTGCAATCGGGAGGTCCGCGCCGCTGCCGACGGCCAACCACGCTTGGTGGCCGCATGCCAGGAAGGACTGGTGCAGGCGCAGCGCCACCTGCTCGCCGCCGCCGGCGCGGGCGGCACCCGCCACCTGAAGGATTTTCAGCGGCGCGCCGGGTGGACGAGGGCGGAGAGTCACTCGCGCCTCTTAGATGAAGCGCTCATTCGTCACTCGCCACTGCGGCGCGCGCGCCTCGAGGTCGGTGCTCTCGATGATACGGGCGGTGTAGGCGATTCCCTCGGGCAGCCTGCGTTGCACAGCCGGCGGCAATTGCCGCAGCGCACGCCGAACAAGGATTTCGCCCCGCGAGGGCGGGCGCATCTTCTCGCGCCGCAGGACCTGCTCGGCTTCGCCCATGTAGCGCGTCATGTGGCGCGCCGTCTTCTGATCGGGTTGCAGACGGAAGCATGCCAAGGGGACACCTACCGCATGCAGCGTCGCATGCCTCCAGAAGCGCGCCCACAAATCGAAATCGCCGGCCAGGTCGAGCCCCGCCCCGAACCCCCCGGAGCGTTCCCACAGCGAGCGCCGCCAGAAGGTCGACTCCTGTTGGATAAAGCAGGTGTAGAAGCCGCGCACGACGGGCAAGTTGCGTCCGCGGAAAAAGGCCCGGGCGTTGAATCCCTCCAGGCGCTTGGCGGCGACGAGCGCGCCGGCGTCGCTCACGAGGAGCGGTATGCGGCTGGTGATCCATTCGACCTCGGGCAGCGCCGCGAAGATCTCACCGACCGTGCGTAACGTCCATGGCAGGTGCAGGTCATCCGAATTGAGCCAGCCCATGATTTCGCCGGTGGCTGTGTTCAGACCCTCGGCCACGGCGGCGTACTGACCGGCGTCGGGCCGGCTGCGACATCGCGCAAGGCGCCCGGCATAGCGGCGGATGATCTCCGCGCTCCCGTCGGTCGAGCCACCATCCAGCACCATGTACTCGAGGTCCGCGTAACCCTGGTCGAGGATCGAACGCACACAAGGTTCGAGGAACCGCGCCTGGTTGAAGGAGGGTGTAACGAGCGCGATCCGTGGAAGCGCGTTTTCGGTCATTGCGTTGTCAATCTCAGCTCACCGCCGTGAGGCCCGGCGGCGCAGGCGATGCGCTGCCTACATGCGACTCACATGGCTCATTTGCCCCTTGAGACGCGCAGGCAGATGATCAACGGGTAATCCGCATCATTGTGCTCCAACGCGCGGCGATCCAGGTCCTCGAGCGCCAGTCCGTACAGATAGGCGGCGGCCGTTTGCACGTTGCCATAAACGCGCACCTCGATCCGCCCATGATCGAAGACATCCCCGAACAGGCGGTGGGCGGCTAGCGGGGTCAAGCGCCAGTAGTCGCCCCAGCGATCGGCATCATAGCGGCTGATCTGGCTGATCCCCGGCAGCGTGACCAGCGCAACGCCTCCCGGCGCTAACAATCCGCGCACCGTCCGTACTGCGGCTCGCAGGTCGTAGACGCAGTGCAACGTCTGGGTGAGGATCAGGCAGTCGTAAGTGCGCCCGGCCAGCCCTTCGCCGGTCTCCAGGTTGCCGACAAGCGTCGCCTGCGGGTTTCCCGGCACCACGTGCAACACCTCGCGCTGAGTCACCCGCTCGCCGCCGAAACGCCGGGTGTAGGTGTCGTCGCCCACTTCCAGCACGCGCCCGCGGATGTCACTGGCGTGCTGATCCAAGAAGCGCTCGATATAGTAGCGATCGATCGGTGTTCCGCGATCGAAGCCAAAGGCGCGGCTGATGGGATGCACGCGGCCGAAGCTGCCAAAGCGCACCCAGCCAACCGGCGGGCGAACTCGCCACCGCGCGGCGCGCCGCCGCAGCGCCTCGCGCAGGCGGCCGAGCGGCAGGCGAATCCCTGCCGGCAGCTTTCGAAGAAACATCATCCTGCCCTCTCTTCGGGCATTGTTTCGGGCTTCGGAGTACTGCCCGGGAGCATTGCCTTGAGCCACCGTCCGTGCCGCCAAAAGGCGCGGTAGACCGCAAGCCGAGGAGCCACCGCCATGCGCCACGCCAGGCGCGAGTTCCACCCGCTGCGCAGCGCATGTTGCACGGAGTAATAGTACATCCGCTCGCAGGCAAAGGGTTCAATCGCCATCCGGACCGCTCGCGGGAGGCCTTCCATGTAGCGCAAGAGCCAGCGGTAAAACGCCAGCTCGTAGCGCAAGAAGTCCCCGGCGGCATTCATCTGCGCCACAGCAGAGGCCGGATGCTGCCGGTAGCGCGCGACAATACTCGAATCTGCGTGCACCGTGTAGTGGGTGTTGATCCTTGTCCAGGCGACAAGGTCGGTGCGCACCTTGCGGAAGCGCGGATCGAATCCGCCCACCGCGCGCAGCGCCTCGCGGCGCACGAGCACCGCCGTGGGGCAGGGGTAGATCGAAGCGTCGCGCAAGAATTCCAGTGTGAGCTGCGGCGGATCGTAGAGTCCCTCATGCAGCGAGCCGAAAGGCTGCTCGTATTCGGGCACACCCTGCGGGTCATCCGAGAAGTAGCGCACGCGGGCGAAGGTCATGGCCGCTCGCGGGAAGCGCTCGAGCAAGTCCACCTGGCGCGCAAGTTTCTCGGGCAGCCAAATGTCGTCCGCATCTAGGAAGGCCACGTAGTTCGCGCGCGCGTCCGCGATGCCCAGGTTACGCGTGGCGCTGGCGCCGTGCGAAAGCCCGTCGCCATGCGCTAGCATGCGCACACGCGGCGCGTGCCGGTCGGCGAGCTCGCGCGCCTGGCGGGCCTCGCCGGCCTGCGAGCCGTCATCCACAATGATCAGCTCCCACTCGGGGTAGGTCTGGGCCAGCACGCTCTCCACCGCTGCGGGCAGATAGCGGGCCATGTTGAGGTAGGGCAGGACAATACTGACCAACGCAGGCATTCGATGGAGTCGGGCCTCGAGGAGATTCGCCGCGGAAGCGTGGCCTCGGGCGGCCGGCGCCCGCGCCGGCGCGAGCTACCGTTCGGTGAGCATGCGGCCCAGGATGGCCCGCACTTGGTCCCGATCTTTGGTCGAGAAGTACCAATCGATGGTGCGGTGCAAGCCGTCGACGAAATTTGTCTTGGGCTCCCAGCCAAGCAGTTGCTTGGCCAGGCGGTTGTCGGCCACGCGGTTGAGCGGGCCGGTGGGCATCTCCGGCCGCGTAACGATGCGCGCCTTGTGGCGCGTGGTGCGCAGCACTTCTTCGGCGGCGTCGCGCACGGTGATGCGCTCCATCGTGCCCAGGTTCACCGCCCGGCCGTCGTCGATCCGCTCTGCAGCCAGAATCGTTCCGGCCACGATGTCGTCGATAAAGGTCCAATTGCGGATCTGCTCGCCCGTGCCCCACACCTCGTAAGGGTCCTCGCCGATGAAAGCGCGGGCGATCATGGCCATCACCGCATGGTTCTCCACGCCGCGCGGGCCGTAAACCGTGAAGTAACGACAGCTGGCGGAATTCATCCCGTGCTGCTTGTGGTAGGCCTGCAGCGTCAACTCCCCCATCAGCTTGGCCCAGCCGTACATGTTGTCGGCGTCGTAGGGCGGCCTCACCAGATCCTCAGTGAGATACAGTTCCTGCTCGGTGCGCGTCTGCAGGTTGTTGGGGTAAACGCATCCCGAGGAGGCAAATACAACCTTCTCCACGCCTGCCGCATGCGCCGCCCGGAACAGCATGCCATCCAGGATCAAGTTGGTCGAGCACTCGACCTGATGCAGGTCGACGTAGCCGCGCCCGCCGTGGTCGGCCGCCAGGTGAAATACCACCTGCACTCCCCGCAAGCTGGCCGCGACCACTTCCGCCAGGAGCAGATCGCCCTGGATGAACTCAACTCGCCCTGCGTCCACATGACCCTGGATATTCTCGCGCCGGCCGCTCGAGAGGTTGTCCACCACGCGTACGCGCGCGCCGCGCGCCACCAGAGCATCCACCAGCGATGAGCCGATGAAGGATGCGCCTCCGGTGACCAGGACCTGTGTGTCATTCCAGTTGATCATGAGCCTGGCTTCTCCCGATTCTTCTCGCCTCCGCCCCGGGTGCAGGGGCGGCGAGCGTCCATTCTAGCAGTTTGGGGAAGAACCGTCTTCCGCATCGCCCACACCCCCCTTGCAGGGCAGGCTCTCCACCTCTTGGCAGGCCTAGACGGAGCGGACCATGGCCGAGAGAGTGTCGAGAAACACATGGAGGCGGGGGGTCTAAACCCCCCGCCTCCATGATGACCTCTCCGTTCCTCCGGCGCCTGCGGTTTCTCGCTGCAATAACAACTCGCCGAGGGAGGGGCTAAGGGACTGCCCTGGGAACGAGGCTGATGGCCACAAGACGACGGTCTTTCCTCAGCAACCGACTAGGTCGAACCGACTCCAATCGCAATGTAAGAACCCACCGCCGCGCGCAGATCCGGCGAGGCCAGGCGCCACGCATCGATCAGCGTGAGCTTCTGCGCATGCACTCCGAGCTCGGCCGCACGCAACACGCCAAACTCCTGCCAGGGTGTGACCAGCACAGCCACCTGGGATTCGCGCAGGCAGTCAATGGCGCTGCGCGCGTAGGCTGCGCGGTCGCCCAGAACCACTCGCGCGGGCTCCTGCGCCATCGGGTCGTACACCACCACCGCGATGCCCTCTGCGAGCAGCGCCTCGGCCAGCATGACCCCTTGCGATTCTTCAATGACTTCCGTGTCGGGTTTGTAGGCCAATCCGAGAATCCCCACTCGCGTGCCCGGCCTGCAATGCGCGCGGACGATCTCTTTAAGCCGGTTGACCTCGCCGCGATTGGCGCGATCGGTGGCCTCGGCCAATGCCGCGGTCAATCCGCGGTCGCGGGCAAGCCGCCCGAGGGCCAGGTTGTCGCGCGGGAAGCATGGCCCGCCGTAGCCGGCCGCGCCTTTGAGGTATTTGTGGCCGATGCGCGTATCGTGCCCAATGGCGCGCGTTACCACGTCCACGTCCGCCCCGGGCGTTTTCTCGCACAGGTGGGCCAGCATGTTGGCGAAGGTGATCTTGGTCGTGACGAAGGTGTTGACCGAGAGCTTGGAGAGTTCGGCGTTGACGATATTCATGCGCGCGATGACGGGCTTGTTCTCGCACACCTTCCGGTAGAAGGCCTCCAGCAGTCCGCCCGTACGCGGGTCGGATTCGCCAACCAGGATGAGATCCGGATTGAGGAAATCGTGAATCACACTCCCCAGGGCGATGAACTCGGGGCTGTAGCACAAGCCAAAGTCCGTCCCGGCCTTCTTGCCGGAGGCAGCCTCCAGCCGTTCGCGGATCGGCCCGCCGGTATGGCCGGGCATGACCGTGCACGTGATCACGACCACGCGCCGCTCGGCCGCCGCCCCGATGGCCTTGCCCACCTCGTCCAGCGCGGGCAGGACGTGGCGCAGCGAGAAGCCTCCGTCCGGCTCGCTGGGCGTGGGCACGATGATGAAAACGACCTCTGCCTCCAGCGCCGCTTGACGGATATCGGTGGTAGCCCGCAAGCGCGAATGCCCGGCGCGAATGGTCTCCGCCAGGTTCGTCTCGCGCACGGGCGCCTCGCCGCGGTTGATGGCTTCCACCTTGGAGGAATCCAGATCAGCGCCGATAACTTGGATGCCGCGCGAGGCCACGGCGGCCGCCATGGGCGCACCCAGCTTGCCTAATCCGATGACCGCGACTTTGCGTGGTGCCGATACACGTGCCGCCATGAAGTCTCCGCTCGTGGGTCGACTGGGATCTCGGACGCTATGGTGCTTCCCGCCGGCGGCCCTTCAGATGCGCCCGCGCCAGCGTGCCACCTGGCGCCTCGCCTGATAGACGGCTGAACCGGCTGCGCGCACCAGGCGGTGCAGCCGGCCGGCAACAGGGTTGAGGACCGGGAGGGTGTGCCACCCGCGCCTGAGGTGCGCCCAATCCAACGTGCGCGTCAGGCGGCCCGACCGCAGGCGGTGGCTGGCATCCGCGATCGTGAAATAGTGGTCCAGGCCTCCGGCCAAGGCCAAGTTGCGCTCGGCCTCCGGGCCTTTCCACACGCCTTGCCAACCCCCCGCGTCGTGGCTGTAGTCGTGATTCTGGTGGACCGCCGTCACCGAGGCTGTTGCGTCCACTACGGGTACGTGTTCGGCTCGCGCAGAATAGATCAGCCAATTATCCCACATGGTTCGGCCCACAGCGAAGGGCGGCATCTCGCGCCACAATCCGCGGCGAAAGACAAAGTAGTCGATGCCGGAGGACGCATGCAGTTTGCCTCGGGCTTGCACATCACGCCGCACCGCCTCCGACCAGTGCCGATCGCCGAAGTCGATCATCTCCTCGAAGTCCAGATCCCAACGCCGGCCAACCATCAGCAACCGCGGCAGCCGCCGGGCCACGACCTCGACCGCCGCGAGAAAATCCGGGAGCAGGAGGATATCGGCATTGACGTACGCCAGCAGGTCGGTGGACGCTGCTCGTTCGGCCGCCGCGAAGATTGCATCCACTCGCGGTGTGCCGGCCGAGGTGACCTCCACCTTTGGCAGATGGCGCGCCTCAACCGCGCGCGCAGCCTCGGCCGTGCCCTGCTCGCCGCCCAAGACGATGATGTCGATCTCCGGGCTGAGGGCGCGCCACGAACCCAGCGCATTGCGCTGGATGCGAGCGAATGGTCCGATGAACGGTTTGGGAATCGCGAATAGCGTGATCACGGCGCTGGAGCCGTCAATACAACCACGATGAACCGGCGCAGTGGTTCGCCCGGCCCCCAATCCACGATCTCCGACCCGTCATAAACAAGCGACCCAGCTTGCAGCTCGACCAACCCAAGGTACGGCCCGCTGGCAATCCGTCCCTCGGGCTCCACGTTGGCCAAGTGGGTAATCCCTTCTTGATCTAGATACTCGATCAGCGGGTCGCGGGAGGCCAACCCTCGTAGGTAAAGCAAGTGCCCGCGAGTCTCACGTTCCACGAATTGCGGCGTGTTAGCCAGACCGTCAATGTTGATCACCGTGTAACCTTCGGCGAAGTAGCCGAGCAGGCCGGAGCTATAAGAGGCGACCCGGCTGCCGCGGGGAAGGTGCGCGTTCATCCAACGCACGCCGTTGTATCCCGCCGCCATGCCAGGGTCCGGCGTGTATTGGGTAGGCCGCCATGCGCGCTCGAACGGGATCGCCAGCGCGACGATGCCGGCCGCGAGAAGCACGCCGCCCACCGCGTTGAGCCATGAGATTGAAGTTGGCGGTGCATCTGCGCGGCGCGCGGTTCTCCACTGCGCCACTGTACGCACCCCGCGAGCTGCGCCACGTGCAACAAGCCACAGCCCGGTCGCGGCGGCCAGCACCAGCGTCACCTGCTCCGGGACGGGATACCATGTTCCCCAGTACAGGTAGGCCGGCAAGAGCATCAAGTTCGTGGCACCATTGATCACCGCTCCAAGCGCCAGCACGCCCACGACGATCGCAGCCGCGCTCGGCTCCGTCCACTTCTCTCGCAAGCCCATCGTCCCGCGCCGGCGGTTTCCTGCACGCGCGGTAAGGATCAGCCACGCGATGAACCCGCCCCCCATGAAGCCCAGCAAGATCAAGCGCACCTTGTAAGCCAGTGTGCCACCTACTGGCCACAGCCGGGCGAGCGCGCCCAGGGTGATCTCTGGCAGGAAGCCGACGAAGTACGACTCGGCCAGCCCGCGCGTTGGCAGAACCAACGCATCAATGTTGCCCAGGAAGATCCGCTCGCTCTGCGGCAACAATGCGGCGATCTGCCCCAGAGAAGGCCAGGATACATGTCGGTCGATGAAGACGGCCAGCGCAGCCCATGCTCCAAAGAGCTTGGCCGTCCCGCTGTTCGGGAAGATCGCACCGAGCGCAATCCAGGCGTAGACCGCCCACACGATGAGCACCGCGCCCGCCCCGAGCGCCATCCAGCCCGTGCGCCGCAGGCGTTCGCTCAACCCACCAGGCGAGGCGACCAGGATAGCCGCGCCAAAAAGCAGCGCGATGGCCATCGCGTTCACCCGGCTCAGCACGAGCAGGCCGATGACCACCCCATCCACCCAGGCGGCACGCGGTGATGCCGGGCGCGACAACCGCCGCGCAACCACCACGGTACTGGCCACCAGAAGAAAAGCAAAGAGCGCATTCTCCTTGCCGGTAAGGTACAGCCCGGCCAACCCCGGGTTGAACAGCCACACGGCTGGCGCGAGCAGCGCGGCCCAGCCGCGCATCCAGCGCCTCGCCAGAAGGAATAGTCCGATGCCGGTTAGGCAGTAGAGTAACGCCCCAAGGCCAACCGCTGCGCGCACGAAGGCGATCTTGTCCGGGACGAAAATGGCCTGGAAGGTGAGTACCAACATCCACAGCGGTTGGAACCCGTACGTCGGGTGCTCCCCGTCGAAGGAAAAGAAGCGACGGCTAGCAAAATCCCATGCCGGCTGCAGGTAGTAGTACGAGTCGTCCTGCAGGCGCTCCAGCGCCAGTTCCCGGAAGTCGGAGACCGCGGCGTAGCGCATCAGCACCACGAATGCTGCGATAGCCATGATCAGCACCGCGCCCAGCGGCAGGCGCGGGTCGCCCAACCAGCGCACCATGATGTGACGAGCGCCGCGGCGCAGCCCAATGTGCACACTACTCACGCGCCACCTCGCGAGCCGGCTGCGGCCGGTCGAAGCCGCGCAGCCGGCGCTCGAACTCTTCTCCATCCCAATCGCGCACCAGGAATCGCGGCAGCCAGTAGGGGTTGCTGCTCCGCACAACCTGCCCCGGCGTGTTGGCGCACGCTTCGCGCAGCCCGAGTTCACGTGCCAGCGCAATCGTCCGCCGCCCGACGTCCCACGGGCTGCCATAAGGATAGGCGAAGCTTTCCACTTTCCGCTCGAGAATCCTCTCGAGCACCTGCAGGCCCGCCCGCATTTCTGCAGCCTGCGCATCACGATCTAGATTCGCAAGCACAACGTGATCGCGACCGTGCGATCCGATTTCGACCAACGGGTGGGAGTCCAAAGCGTGGAGCTGGTTGGGTGAGAGGAGCCGGTGCTGGCTGCAGGCCACGGGCCGCTCTCCCAGTTGCGCGCGCAATTCCTCCAGCGCATGCGCCCGTTCGGCCGCGTTCAGCGGGCGGAGTAACTCACACACTTCAAGGTAGATGCGTTCCCTTGCCGAATCGGGCCAAGTCAAGTTGTCAACCGCAGCAGGGTGTACTTTGCCTGGCGGAGCGGCGCTCCAGCGATACTCGGTGCGGCCGATGTGCAGCTCGAATTCGACGGGCAAGTCGCGGCCGGTGAGTATCGCGTGTTGCAGCTCGTCGATGTACAGCTCGCCCCCGCTCTGCACGTGCGCGGTAGATGCATAGACCGTTGCCGGCACCTGCGCCTGCTCAAGCAATGGCAGAGCCTGCGTCAAGTTGTCGGCATAACCATCATCGAAAGTCAGCGTGACGCCGCGGGCCGGTATGCTCCCTGAGCGTAGCCCTGCACTCAGATCGCGTAGAGCCACGGGCCGACCCCACCGCCGCAGAACCTGCAGGTGCTCGGCGAAGTGCTGTGGGCTGACGCACAGGAGCTGCGGGTCCGGTTGGCCCTCCGCTACGCGATGGTAGAGAAGGATGATGGCTCGATTGGCGAACAACATTGCGGCCTGGCGGGCCGCAACCTGGGTTGCCTGAAGGATCCGCCGCATGCCCGAGACCACTCTCATCCCGTCTGCCGCCGATCATCTCCGGCGCCGGTGCTCGACATCGTGAAAGTGCACGGCAGGTTGAGCACGCCTTGCCATTCATCCTGCGGATGAGAAAGAGGCGTGGTGGCCACGATGAGTTCCGGCATGGCCCACCAATCGTCGACCAGGCGATGC
>MGOA01000165.1:4085-20751 GCA_001796965.1 Chloroflexi bacterium RBG_16_64_43 | reverse complement strand
CGGTGGAAACGGCCAGCGACGGCATCTTCCTGGCCGGCACGTGCCAGGGGCCGAAGGATATCCCCGACAGCGTTGCCCAAGGGGGCGCCGCCGCGGCGGCCGCGCTCTCGCTCATGGATGCGGGCTACGTCTTTCTCGAACCTTTTACGGTGCACGTGCTGTCCGAGCGCTGCAGTGGCTGCCGCACCTGCCAGAACCTGTGCCCCTTCGGCGCGATCCAGATGACTGAGCTCGAGGGACGGACTGTCTCCACGATCAATGAAGTGCTGTGCAAGGGCTGCGGCACATGCGCCGCCGCCTGCCCGGCCGGCGCCATCTACCAGAACAACTTCTCCAGCGATCAGGTCATCGCCGAAATCCTCGGGGCGCTGTCGGTCGACCGTGCCATTCCTCAGGAGGCCTTCCCATGAACCGTTCCTCCCCCCGGACGGGCGTCTACGTCTGCCAGTGTGGGACCAATATCGCCGCGACGGTGGAGGTGCAGCAGGTAGCCGAGTTCGCGCGGGACCTGCCCGGCGTGGTGGCCGCCCGCAGTTACAGCTATATGTGCTCCGAGCCCGGCCAGGCGCTGATCAAGCAAGACATCCACGACCACGGCCTTAACCGCGTGGTGGTGGCCTCCTGCTCGCCGCTCATGCACGAGCCCACCTTCCGGCGCGCGTGCACTGAGGCCGGCCTAAACCCGTTCTGCATGCAGATGGCCAACATCCGCGAGCACTGCGCCTGGGTCATCGACGACCGCCAGCAGGCTACTGCCAAGGCCAAGCACCTGGTGGCGGCGGCGGTGCGCCGGGTGGCGCAGCACCGCCCGCTGGAGATGCGCCAGGTGCACATGGAGCCGTCCGCGCTGGTGGTCGGCGCGGGCATCGCCGGCATCGAGGCCGCGCTGCGCCTGGCGGAGGCCGGCAAGCAGGTCTATCTGGTGGAGCGCGAGCCGTCGATCGGCGGACACATGGCGCAGCTCTACAAGACCTTCCCCACCCTCGACTGTGCGGCTTGAATACTCACACCCAAAATGGTGTCCGTTGGACGCCAAAAGAACATCAAGCTGCTGAGCTACAGCGAGATTGAATCGGTTTCAGGCTTTGTGGGCAACTTCGAAGTGCGTGTGCGGCGCAAGCCGCGCTACATCGACGAGAGCAAGTGCACCGGCTGCGGCAATTGCGCCAGCGTCTGCCCGATCGAGGTGACCAATGCCTTCGACCTGGGGCTGAGCACACGCCGGGCGGTGTATCGCCACTCGCCGCAGGCTGTGCCTGGCGCCTTCACGATTGAGAAGCGCGGCATCGCGCCTTGCCGCAATGCCTGCCCGACCGACCAGCGCGCCCAGGGCTACATCGCCCTGGTTCGCCAGGGGCGGTTCGCCGATGCCTATTGGGCCATCCGCCGCGAGCATCCCTTCCCCTCGGTGTGCGGGCGCGTGTGCAACCATCGCTGCGAAGATGCCTGCAGCCGGGGCAGCTACGACCAACCGGTCAATATCATGGCCCTCAAGCGCTTCGTCGCGGATTGGGCCTTCGACCATCGCGACCAGCTCCCCGCGCAGCGGGCTAAGTCGCTCACCGGCACGCCCTTCGCCGTGCACCCGACGGCGAGCGGCAAGAAAATCGCGATCATCGGCGCCGGGCCTGCTGGGCTGACCACGGCCCTCGACTTGGTGCGCCTCGGCCACCAGACCACGGTATTCGATTCGTTGCCGGTGGCCGGCGGCATGATGCGGGTGGGCATCCCCTCCCACCGCATGCCGCTGGAGCTCATCGAATGGGAGATCCAGCAGATCCTGGATGAGGGCGTGCAGTTGCGCCTGAACACGTGGGTTGACGACATCCCGGCGCTGCTCGACCAGGGCTACCACGCGGTGCTCATCGCCACCGGGGCCCACCAGGCCAAGAAGATTCCCATCCGCAACTCCAACCATCCCGACAACTGGCTCAGCCTGAACCTGCTGCGGCGTGTGGCACAGGGTGAGGCAATCGACCTGCGCGAGCGCAGCGTAATCGTGATGGGCGGCGGCAACGTGGCCCTCGATACGGCACGTACGGTGGTGCGCCTGGGGGCACGTCAGGTGAGCATGGTGTGCCTCGAGCCGCGCGGCGAGATGCCCGGCTTCGCCTGGGAAGTGGAGGTGGCCGAGCAGGAGGGCATTCGCGTGCTGCCCGGTCGGACCTTCAAGGAAGTGGTGGTCAAGGGCAGCCGCATCACCGGGCTGCGCTGCGCGGAGGTGGTTTTCCGCGGGTTCAAGCGCGGGCGGCCCGATATCAGCGAGATCCCCGAGACCGAGCACGTTGTGCCCGGCGATCTGGTGATCTGGGCCATCGGCCAGGGGCCGGATTTCTCCTTCCTGCCGGGCGACGGCAGCATCAACACCTGTTATCCGGTGGGTATCCAGACCAACAGCGAGATGATGACCACCACCCCCGGGGTGTTCTGCGCCGGCGATGTGCGCCGCGGGCAGACCTTCTTTGTGGTCGACGCCATCGGCGAGGGCCACCACGCCGCGCGCTGCATCGACCGTTACCTGCGCGGCGAGCAGGGCGTGCCCGAACCGCACCGGCCGCCGGTGGTGGAACTGCGCCGCGAGGAGATCGAGCACAAAGTGGAGCTGGGCGAAGCCGCCCGCCGTCCGCGCGCGGTCATCCACAGCATCGGCGTGGAAGCGCGCAGGCTCAACTTCCGCGAAGTGGATCTCACGCTGACCGAGGCCGAGGCCGTGGCCGAGGCCGAGCGCTGCCTGCGCTGCGGAATATGCTCCGAGTGCCTGGAGTGCGTCTCGGCCTGCGAGCGCGGGGCGATCAACCACGACATGCAGGCCGAGATCTTGGATCTCAAGGTGGGCACGTTGGTGCTGGCCACCGGCTTCCGCGATTTCGACCCGCGGGTTGCCCCCGAGTTGGGATACGGGCGCCTGCCCAATGTGCTGAGCGCCATGGAGTTCGAGCGGCTGATCAACACCGGCGGCCCGACGCTGGGCAAGGTGCTGCTCGCCAATGGCCAGCCACCCAAGCGGGTGGCCATCGTGCACTGCGTGGGCAGCCGTGACGACCGCTACCACGAGTATTGCTCGCGCGCCTGTTGCATGTACTCACTCAAGATCGCCCAACTGGCCCACGAGTACCTGCAGGCGGAGGTGTTCGAGATCTACCGCGACATGCGCTCCTTCGGCAAGGGCTACGAGGAGTTCTACAACCGCACGCGCTCGAACGGAGTTCATTTCTTCCACGGCCACGTGCGCGAGGTGACCGAGGTCGATGGTCACCTGCGCGTGCAGTGGGAAGAGAGTTTCCACAACGAGCCCGACCAGGTGGACGTGGACCTGGTGATCCTGGCCACCGGCATGGAACCGCAGGGCGATACGGCACGCATGGCGAAGCTTTTCGGTCTCTCGCGCAGCCGGGATGGGTTCTTCCTCGAGCGCCATCCGAAGCTCGCCCCGGTGGAGACCTCCTCCCAGGGCATCTTCCTGGCCGGAGCGTGCCAGAGCCCCAAAGACATCCCCGACACGGTGGCGCAGGCCGCTGGCGCAGCCGCCGGCGCGCTGGCGCTCATCGACCAGCACACCATCAGCCTGGATCCCTCCATCGCCGAGGTGGAGGCGGCGCGCTGCCTGGGCTGCGGCCAGTGTGCGGCCGCCTGCCCGTATGGAGCCATTGAACTCGCGCGCGGCAAGGCTGCGGTCAATGCCTACTTGTGCAAGGGCTGCGGCACGTGCGCCGGGGCGTGCCCCAACAAGGCCATGAGCCTCATCCATTTCGACGACCGTGAGTTGATTGCCGAACTCGACGGCGCCTTGGCGTGGATCGATGCCGCCGAAGAGGTGGGCCATGTATGAACCCAAGGTGATCGGATTCCTGTGTACCTGGTGCAGTTACACTGGCGCCGACTCGGCCGGCACCTCGCGGCTGAAGACCCCCTGGAACCTGCGCGCCGTGCGCGTGCCATGCTCCGGGCGCGTGGCGCCGGAACTCATCCTGCGCGCCTTCGACCAAGGGGCCGACGGCGTGCTGGTGCTCGGCTGCCACATCGGTGAATGCCACTACGACAGCGGCAACCATCGTGCGGCCAAGCGCATCCCGCTGCTGCTCTCCATCCTGGAGTTTGCCGGGATGCAGCCCGAGCGGCTGCGTTTGGACTGGGTATCGGCCTCGGAGGGCGATCGCTACGCGCGGATCGTGAGCGAGTTTGTCGATGCGCTGCGCCCTCTCGGACCAAACACCTGGCGCATCAGCGGCGCCGCCCCCAGGACCGGTGCGGCGATCGGCGTGCCGCTGCCGTTGGTGTCGGGGCTGAGCGGAGGCGCGCCATGTCCATAAGCGAAACCATGCAATCCACGGCGCGCGATCTGCTAATCTCCGGCCAAGTGCAACGGGTGATCGGCTTCGAGGCCAGCCCGCGCGGCCGCGTTCGCCCGGCGATTATCGACCGGCCGGAGGAGGCCGAACGCCTGGTGTGGAGCGCGGACTGCACGCATAACCTGACGGTCTACCTGCAGCGTGCCTTGAACCGGGATAACGGCCACGCCTCGCGTGAACCCGCGACCCCGCCGGCGCGTGTCGCCATCGTCGTCAAACCGTGCGACAGCCGCGCGATCAATGTGCTGCTCGCGGAGCATCAGTTCTCACGCGAGCAGGTCTTTGCGATCGGCATGGCCTGCGAAGGGATTCGCCAAGGCGCCCCGGCCAGCGCGCCGGAGGCGACGCTGCAGGAACGCTGTCTGCGCTGCCGCGAGCGTGTACCGGTGGTCCACGATGTGCTGCTCGGGGAGCCGCCCAGCGCCCTGCCGGAGGCGCTCCCGGACGAGGCGCTGGCGCACGTGCGCGGCCTGCCGCCGGCCGAGCGGGCCGCCTTCTGGCTCAACCAATTCGATCGCTGCATCCGCTGCTATGCCTGCCGCCAGACCTGCCCGATGTGCAATTGCCCGACCTGTCTTTTCGAACAAGAGGATGCACTGTGGGTGGGCATGCGCATCGCGCCCTCCGAAAAGCGTGCCTTCCACCTGGGGCGCGCGCTGCATCTCGCCGGCCGATGCGTCGGCTGTAACGAGTGTGAACGGGTGTGCCCGATGGGCATTCCGATTGGGTTGCTCAACCGCCACTTGGCAGAGACTGTCGAGAGCCTGTACGGCCATCGGGCGGGCATGCAAGCGGTGCTCTCACCCGTGACGGGCATGCTCAGTGCGGAGGAGAGTGCCCCATGAAGACTCTCTCGCGAGAGAACCTCAACCTCTGGCTGGATGGGCTGGCGGCGCAGCAGTCGCTCATCGCCCCGCACCTTGAGGCGCAGGGCGTGTTCTATCGCCCGGTACAGCGTGCCCAGGAGATTGCCTGGGAGGCAGACCGCCCGGCGCTCTCGGCCAAGGAATTCCTCTTTCCCCCCAGCGAGCGCCTGCTCAAGGTGGAGAAGCGCGGGCCGGACATCCGCCTAGAGGTCAGCCCCTCTGCCGCACCGCAAGCGATCTTTGGCCTGCGTCCGTGCGATGCACGCGGCATCCGCGTGATGGACGCGGCCTTCCTCGAAACCCCGCCGATTGACTCGCAGTATGCGAGCCGCCGCGAGAACACGCTGCTCCTGGGTCTGGCCTGTCGCAGCATGGGCGCCTCGTGCTTCTGCACCATCATGGGCCTGGCACCGGATGACCCGCGCGACATGGACGTGATGTTTACCGATCGCGGGCCTACCTTGGCGGTGCAGGCGCTGACCCCGCGCGGCGAGGCGCTTCTCGCTGGCCTGCCGATCGTCGAAGAACCGGGGGAGGTGGAGCCCGCCTCGCGGCGAGAGGTGGGCGGCCTGCCAACGGCGGAGGCTTGGAAGGAGAGTTTCGGTGACGCGCGTTGGGCGAAGCACGGCGAGCGCTGCCTGAGCTGCCGCCTGTGCGCGTACGTCTGCCCCACCTGCCGCTGTTACGATGTGCGTGATGAGGCGCTGCCCTCCCCGCCGGGCGAGGCACACTTCGAGCGGTTGCGCGCCTGGGATAGCTGCACGCGCGAAGGCTACCGGCTCACGGCCGGCGGGCACAACCCACGCGCGGCCGCGGGCAGCCGCCTGCGCAACCGGCTGCTGTGCAAGTTCGTCTACTACCCGCATCAGTATGGCCCTGCCGCCTGCACCGGTTGCGGTCGCTGCCTCGACGCATGCCCGGTGAACCTCGATCTGCTCGAGATCGGCGGCGCGCTTCAGGAGGCTGCCCAATGAGCACAGCCGACGGCGCCGATCCGATGTATCCGCTCCTGGGGCGATTGGTTTCCAGCCGCGACATGGGTCGCGAGATCAAATTGCTCGGGGTGAAGCTGCTCAATGGAACACAGCCCCCTTTTCCGGCCTACGCGCCGGGCCAGTTCGCCTTCCTATCCGCGTTCGGCATCGGCGAGGCGCCCTTCGGGCTGGCCTCCACCACCGAACGAGGCGAGGTACTCGAATTCGCCGTGCAGCGTCTGGGCTCCGTGACCACCGGCCTGCACGAACTGGCCGAGGGCGATGCGCTGGGAGTGCGCGGACCGCTGGGCAACACCTTCCCCATGGAGGCCTTCCAGCACAAGAACCTGCTCGTGCTCGGCGGCGGTATCGGCGGCGCGCCGCTGCGCCCTGTGATTCACAGCGTACTTGACCATCGTCAGGATTATGGTCAATTGACCATCCTGTGGGCAGCGCGCCATCCCTCGCTGCTCATCTTCCGCGACGAATACGAAAGCTGGCGCGCCGCGCCGCACACCGAGCTGCACCTGACTGTGGATGAGGCGGATGCCGCGTGGGATCATCACGTGGGCCTGATGACGGATCTCGTGCGGCAGGTGGCGCCCTCGGCCGCCAACACCGTCGCCATCACCTGCGGGCCGCCGATCATGATCTATCACGTCGACAAGCTGCTCAGCGAACTCGGGTTCGCGCCCGAGCAGCGTTACGTCACGCTCGAGGCGCGCATGCACTGCGGCCTGGGCAAGTGCGGACGATGCAACATGGGCGAGCTCTTGGTGTGCCGCGACGGGCCGGTTTTCTCGATGGCTCAGGTCGGCAACTTCTTGGAGAGTTACCTGTAGAGGAAACCGCCGCACGCGGGCGAGGGCGGAGCACGCACGCGGGTCGCCAAGTGCGACCCGCGTGCGATTCGTGCTGCACTTGGGCCGTCCGGGTCAGGCAGCTGGCGCGGGTTGCGGCGCAGCAGTCTCCAGGGGAAGGACAACGGTGAACGTGGTGCCGCGCCCTTCCTCGCTTTGCACACTGATCATCCCGCCAAAGGAATCTACCAAACGTTTGACGATGCTCAGGCCCAGGCCGGTGCCGACAATCCCGGAGTGGCGCGCATTGGAGGCGCGAAAGAATTCTTCCCACAGACGCGGCATCTCATCGCGCGGAATGCCCATACCGGTATCGGCGATCACGACCTCGGCCGAGGTAGCCCGCAGACCGACGCGGACCTCCACCTGCCCGTCGGCCGGGGTGTATTTGACCGCGTTGCCGATCAGGTTCTCAAGAACACCGGCCAACCCGTCGGGGGTCGCGCGCACGTCCACCTTCTCCGGCGGCAAGCGTACGCGCAGCCCAACCCTCTTGACCTTGGCGGCCGCTGCGTGCTGCTCGACCGCCCACTGAACCACGGCCTTGAGCTCCACCGCCTGGGTGCGCTCCTCAAAGCCCATGGTCTTGGTGGCTGCCAGCGCCAGCAGGTCGCCGATCAGCGCCATCAGACGGTCGAGGCGGCCGAGCACGCGTGCAACAATGTCCTTCTGTTTGTCGCTCATCTCGCCCGACATCCCACCCATCATGACCCGCAGCAGGCTTTGCGCGCCGCCCACCGGTGAGCGCAGCTCGTGGGTCACCGTGCGCACGAACTCCGCGCGGGCCTGGTCGGCACGCTGCAAGGCCTCATGCGCCTGGGCGTTCTCGATGGCCACGGCTCCTTCGCGTGCAATCGCCGTGACATAGTCGCCGTCGGCCTGGGTGAAACGCCGCGGCTGGTCGGCGTACACGCGCAGGACTCCCAGCGGGCGCGTACGGCCCATGATCGGCACCACCAGGATACTGAGAATACCCTCCTGGATGATCTCGTCGGGATACTGCAAGCGGTCGTCGGCCAGCACATCATTGACGATGACCGGCCTCCCCGAGAGCACCTCGCGATCCATGGGGCTGCGGGAGAGTTCCACCGGACCCTTGCGCTGGTATTCTGCACGCAGCCCGTAGGAGGCCGCCAGGAGGAGTCTCTCGCCTGTCTCATCCAGCAGGCGGATCGAGGCACGCCCGGTGGAGAGCACGTGTGCGGCACTGCGCGCCAGGTGCTCGAGCACCTGCGGCAGGCTGAGCGTCGATGAGACGGCCTTTGTCGCCTGCAACAAGCCGGCTACCTGTCGTTCGCGTTCGCGCAAGCGGTCCATGATGGAGGCACTCAGCAAGACGGTCGTCGCGGCCGCCAATCCGAAGAACCCGATTTGAGCCAGCATGAAAAGCGGCTGGCGGTAGAGGTCGACGGGCAGGAATGGCAGCGCCGGAAGGTTGGGCAGTAGGCCGGTGGCTTCGGCGAGGGCCAGCATGATGAGCGCTCCCAGACCGATGCTCACGGTGAGCAATGGGTGGGTTCCGGGGAACAGGATGGCGCCGATCAGCATGTGGATGAGGAAGAATGGAATGGCCGGGCTGGTCAGGCCGCCGGTCAGATGCAGGAAGACGGCCATTGCCATCCAGTCGAGCGCTACCTGCAGAAGCACCAGGCGCCGGGTGCGACGTGAATAGACGTCCGGCTCGTGCGAGTACGCCCGCCTAGTGAGCCACACCAGCAACAAGTTGTAGAGAAGAATGGTGAAGCCGAGCGCCACCAGCGGAGATTCGGGGAGCGGCAAACCCAGGGCTCGAACGCAGACCAACGCCCCGAGGAGCACGCCGGTGCCGGCCAACCAGCGGCCTTGAATGAGCCGCGCGCTGGTGCTGGCCACGTCACCCGGCAGCAGCCCATCGTGCCGGCTGGCGGGGATGTTGTTCTCTTGCGGGACCGCCGACAACTCCACCTCAGGTAGTCCGGTCACTGATCGACCTCTCGCGTGCGGCCAGGTGTGCCAGGCCCCCCTCGGGTGCGTCGCCAGCCCGGGCGATTCCGAAGGTGCGGATTATGCTGCCTGCAGATTCTAGCCCAAACGCCTTACCTGCGGAGTGCGTGGCGGCGGAACACCGCGCTGGCCGCGGGCGTCTTAATCGGCAGACCCAGCAACCGGGAGGTGTGCCATGCTGCGCCGACCTGCGTTCTTCGCCCTGCTCGCTGTGCTTTTCATACTCGCCCTGCCATCTGCAGTTCATGCCGATGGCATCATCATCCCCGATCCTCCGCCGCCCGACTGCCTGCTTTTCGTGGGTCCCCCCGAGAGAATGCCCGCCTGGCCGACCCCGATCCCAATAACGATTTGCCCTCCCCGGCCGGAATTGGCCATCGTTTATCACCGGGTAACAGTCACCATCCAGGATCAGGTGGCCGTGACGCGCGTCGACCAAGCTTTTCGCAACGACAGCGGCGCCACTGTGGAGGGAATGTACGTCTTTCCGCTCCCGCCGGAGTCCTCCGTGACCCGCTTTTCGTTGTGGGTCGGCGGCGAGAAGGTGGAGGGCAAGGTTCTGACGGCCGAAGAGGCGCGTGCCATCTATGAAGACATCGTCCGCCGCCAGCGTGACCCTGCGCTGCTCGAGTACATCGACCGCGGCGCGGTGCAGGCGCGCATCTTCCCCATCGCCCCAGGCGAGACGCGCCAGATCCAACTCGAGTACACACAGGCCCTGCCAATGAGCAACGGCCTGGTGCATTACCGCTACCCACTCAACACCGAGAAGTTCTCGTCTCAACCACTGGAGCAGGTGAGCATCACGGTGAACGCGCGCTCGACCCAGGCTCTGCGCGCCATCTACTCCCCGTCGCATCCCATCTCCGTCAGCCGCGACGGCGAACATAACTTCCGCGCCGGGTACGAAGCCTCCGGCGTGCGGCCCGACACCGATTTCGATCTGTATTACTCCACGGCCCAGAACGGCATCGGCCTTAACCTGATGACCTTCCACGACCCGAGCGGCGGCGAGGCAGATGGCTTCTTCCTCCTGCTCGTCTCGCCCGGGTTGGACACCGGTGACTCACAGCTCGCCAAGGATGTTATCTTCGTCCTCGACCGCTCGGGCAGCATGGACGGCGAGAAGTTCGATCAGGCGCAGCAGGCGGCGCAGTACGTGCTCGAGCATCTCAATCCGCAGGATCGTTTCGGGCTGATCGCCTTCAGCACGGGCATGGAACCTTTCGCCAGCGAGATGCTACCTGCCAGCCGGCGCGGCGAGGCCGAGCGTTGGATCTCCACGCTCTCGGCGGAAGGCTCAACCGACATTCACCGTGCCCTGCTCGAGGCGGCGGCCATGGTGCGCACCGGACGGCCAACCTACCTGATCTTCCTTACCGACGGGCTGCCGACCGAGGGGGTCATCGATCGCGAACAGATACTGGAGGCCTTTGCCTCGGCCGCCCCTTCGACAGTGCGCCTGTTTGCCTTCGGCGTAGGGTACGACGTGGACACGGTGCTGCTCGACAGCCTAGCGCAAGCGCACCACGGCGCGACGACCTACGTCGCCCCGGGCGAGAGCCTCGACGAGGCCGTCTCGGCGTTCTACGCGCGTATCACCAGCCCGGTGCTGACCGACCTGCAACTCGATTTCGGGCGCATTACGGCCTACGACTACTATCCGCAGGAGCTGCCCGATCTATTCGGTGGAAGTCAATTGGTGGTGGCCGGGCGCTACCGCGGCAGCGGCAGCAGCACCATCACCCTCACCGGCCGGGTGAACAACGAATCGCGGTCGTTCAGCTACCCGGGGCAGTCCTTCTCCGCGAGCGGCGGCCTGAGCGCGCTCTCGCGCTTGTGGGCCACGCGCAAGATCGGCCATCTACTGAACGAGATCCGGCTGCACGGCGCGGAGCGCGAAATGGTGGATGCAGTGGTGGCATTGAGTGTGCGCTACGGCATCGTCACGCCCTACACCTCCTACTTGGTGACCGAGCCGGAGGCCTTGAGCGCCGACAGCCGGCAGCAAATCACAGATCAGGCGCTGCGCGAGCTTCAGACGACGCCCTCTCAGGTGGCCGGTGCGCCGGCGGTGCAGAAGGCACAGGAACAATCGCAGCTGGCCGGTGCGCAGAGCGTCCCCGCCCCAAGCTTGCCGGAGGCGCAGGACATGGTGCGCAGTGCGGGCTCGCACAGCTTCGTGCTGCGCGCTGACGTGTGGATCGACACGACCTTCGACTCTGGACGCATGCAAGCCACACCCATCGCGTTCGGCTCGGCCGACTACTTCAAGCTGGCCGGGGTCTCGCCCGAGGTGGGCGCGGCGCTCGCCCTCGGCCCGCGCGTGATCGTCGTCTGGCAGGGCGTGGGGTATGAGGTCGTCGCCGAGGGTGAGTTGGTGCCGGCCGTGGACGTGCCGGACCCTATCCAGCCCGCACCGATCGACCCTTCGAACCCGCCGGTCCTGCCCGACCCAGCTCAACCCGTGCCCGCAGTGCCGGTGTCTTTCCCGTGCGCATCGGCGCTGCTCCCGCTGGGAATGGTGGCAGTGCTGGGGGTGAGGCGCATTCGGACGAGGTAGAACATTTCACCGCCGAGAGCGCAAAGAACGCCGAGAAGACCTCCAAACCTCGGCGGCCGATATCAGATATGTAGGGGCACGGCATGCCGTGCCCCTACTCGCAGCAAACGCTCCATGGGGTGTGGAAGTTTGGTGGAGTGGGGAGCAATGCTCCCCACTCCACCAATTCTTATTGCACCCCAAGCGGAAAGGGGGACGGGGGTGGGGCATGAATGGCGGGTGATTGACATGGCTCGCATCGGATTGTAGAGTTGACGCACTGGCCAACCGCCACGAGCGCGCAGCTCATGGCCGGCAAGGAGGCACAATGAGCGCTCCCCGAAAACAACCGGGACCGCTGACCTTTCGCCCGGTTACCCCATCGCGCTGGAAGGATCTGGAAACCTTGTTCGGCAAGCACGGCGCCTGCGCGGGATGCTGGTGCATGTGGTGGCGCCTGCCGCGCGCTGAGTTCAATGCCAAGCGTGGCGCGGGGACTAAACGCAGTCTCAAGCGATTGGTGACGGAGGGCAAGGTGCCGGGCGTTCTGGCCTACGTGGAGGGCATGCCCGCCGCCTGGTGCAGCATTGCTCCGCGCCGCCAGTTCCCCGGGCTCGAGCGATCGCGCGTTCTCGCGCCAGTGGACGACACCCCGGTCTGGTCCGTGGTGTGCTTCTTCGTCGCGCGCCCCTTTCGCCGGCAGGGACTGACCGCCAAAGTGCTTGCAGCCTCCACTGAGTACGCGCACCGACGGGGTGCACGCGTCGTCGAGGGGTACCCCGTGGATATGCGCGGCAAGGTTTCCCCCGACCCGTGGGTCTACACCGGCCTGCTCCCGGCATTCGTCCAGGCGGGGTTCGTGGAGGTGGCACGCCGCTCTCCCACCCGGCCCATCATGCGCCATGTCGCGGCAGGAGATTGAATTCACCGCCGAGATCGCAGAGACCGCCGAGAGTCCGGGGACCAAAGTGGCGATGGTTACCGCGACCTTCGGGGCGCCGTCACGTATGCTCCCATTGGGTTGGATAACCAAGACAAGAAGAACTCCACTATCTCGCGAGCTTTCGGCGTTGGATTGAACGGCTCCGGCGGATTGCGCTCACGCGCCGGGGAATATCGTTGCGCAGATCGGTCGGGCGCATTGCCATTTCGCGCAAGAGGACCGTCGCCGCAGGGCGGCTCGGGCCGCGAAGTAGTCCATTGCGAAAGTGGCCAGCTCCGTGAGCCGGGTGCCTGACGCTCGTCAGAGACCCAGCCTGCATCGCGAAATCATTAACTGGGATCCGAAAACCAGCGCGCCCTGGAATGCCCCCAACGCTCCCAGTCCAAGCAGCCACCCGACATGGGCTCCGTAGGGAGCAACCAGCAGCGCATACAGGCTCCATCCTCCTCCAATGCCTGCTGCAAACCCAAGCGGCAGCAGCGCCAATCCGATTGTTGTGTGAGATATCAGCTCAAATGCCACCACTGTGCCTTGGATGAGCAGAAGGAAGAGAGCGATCGGAACAACCACAAGCAGGGCAACTAGCGGAGCCGGGAAGATCGGGCCGTCGGCGGCAACGTAGTACATGACTGCGATCGGCAATGAGGCGGCGAGATGCCCGGCCACCAGCCCGATCGATGAAGAGACGGCCGCCACGATGGTCTTCGTGAGCATTCGCAGCTACGCCTTCTTCCGCCGATCTGTCTTTTGGGGGGCACCCCAAGCTATGCAGCCGCTGGTATTGCAGGAGGCCTGCGGCGGAGTCAATCAATATACGGCGAGTAGCACTCCCGCTCCTGGCCGTTGACCTCGACGGAATACAGCCCTTTGCGTTCGGACACGCGGTATGCCGTGAGCGCCTGCGCCTCCGATTGCATCAGCCGCTGGCCGCGCCAGGCCGCGACTGTGAAGGATGGCCAGGGCCGCGTGCGCTCGTCGCGGGCATCGAATGCAGCCCGGCAAGCGAGAACTCCGCCGACCTCCGCCTGCACCCAACCTGATAGGCTGCGGTGCAGAGAAACCAGCGCGGGAACAGAGTCCTCGGAGAGGCTGGCCAGATAGCCTGTATCGAGTTTCTGCCCGCCCAGTGCGCGGGCGACGTTTTGGCGAACAATGAACCCATCCACGTTGAGCGTCGCGAGCGAGAGGGCAAATCCCAATGAGGCAACGAAGGTCACCAAGGCGAATAGCCTCAACCGCTGCATGAGGTCGAGCGCCAGCAGGGCGACCAGCCACGCCCCAAGCCAGAAGATGAAGACGTGGGTGTAGGTGCGCAGGCGCGAGAAGCCATAGGCGGTTTCGTAAAGCTGCAGGCGCAAGTACGCTGAGACCAGGATAACGATGACCAGCAGCACCAGCCCGGCGCCGAAGGCCGAGAACACGCGCTGCTCGCGCCGCTCACCGCGCCGCGTGAGGCTGGTCAGGCCGAGAAACAACATTTGGCTGAGCACCGCCACCGCCACGAGCTCGCCAAAGCCGCGCCGGGCATACTCCGAGTACGTGAATCCCTCCACGGTGATGTTGGCCTGGCCGCCGAACAAGTAGCGGAACTGAATCGCCACGAAAGCCGCGAAGAGCAAGTCGACGCTGGCGAGAATAATGGCCGCCTCGGTGAAGCCGAGGAAGCGCGGCAGCCACGGCTTCTCAAGCCCGATCAGTTTGTGCTCGCGGCTCGAGAAGAGCGCGTACGCGAACACACCGACAAGCAAAAAGGTTCCGATCAGGATGTAGGCCAGGCGGAAGATATACTCGGGCAGGTTCTCGATGCGCAGGAACTTGAGCACCTGTTCCAGCCGGTTCGAGAACACCGGGTCCGCCGATGCCAGGAGTGCCGCGAACACGGCCAGGATAGGCAGCGCAAGCAAAACACCCCGTACCACCGCCCAGCCGCGTGGCGCACTGCGGCGAGTTTCGCCCCCGCTCACCGGCGGTGCCGAGCCTGACTGCCAAAAGCGAATTGGCCCGGCCAGCGTATCGAGCGCGAGGCGCACCGCCCCCACCACGTAGTCGCTGAGGCTGAAGCGCCACCAGGTTCCAGCGATGAAAGAGTAGGCCATCACGGCCATCAACCCTACCGAGGTGGCCATGCTCAGGAAGAGAGTCATCGGCTCGGCTCGCAGGAAGGTCAGCGAGGTAAAGACCAGGATCAGCCCGAGCAGCACCACGTTGACCGGCGCCATGCGCACCCTCTCGCGCCACGCCAGGAACAATCCACCCCCCAAACAGAGCAGGACAAAGATGGCGAACGAAACGCCGGGGACCTTCTTCCAGAAGAGCAG
The DNA here is from genome assembly GCA_001796965.1 of Chloroflexi bacterium RBG_16_64_43. Classification (GTDB taxonomy): domain Bacteria; phylum Chloroflexota; class Anaerolineae; order Anaerolineales; family RBG-16-64-43; genus RBG-16-64-43. The sequence goes on along the minus strand of MGOA01000165.1, from coordinate 5,916 downwards.
GTCGAAAGACCAGGCCACGACCAGCGCGGTGATCCAAAAGCGGTTGGGCGAAGTGCTCATCCGTGCCTCCTCGACATAAGGGTCACCGTGCTCGCAGGCACGGCGGCGGGCACGCCCCTGATCCCGGGCATGCTGGATCATTCTAGGGCAGCGCCAGCGCCAAAGCCAGGCCGCGGCCACCACAGTTGGCGCACCCAAGTGCTTGACGGAGGTCAGGCCCGGGGGCATCGTGTAAAATCCAGGCACCCCGCGACAATCGCTGGCGAATTGCACATCCCCGGCCAGTGTGAGTGCTCCTCGGGCCGGCGGAGGCCGCATGGATAACCTGCTGCTCGTCGAAGACAGCCCCAACCTGCGCTCGGCGCTGCGCGAGGGGTTGGAACAGACCGGCCAAGTGCACGTCATCCACGACGGGCCCAGGGGCGAAGAGGCGCTCGAGTACTGCTTGAGCCACGAGCCGCCCTCGGCCGTGCTCATGGATGTGCAGCTGGCCGGCCCCATGAATGGCATCGAAGCTGCGGTCGCGTTGCGGCGCGAGTTTCCACGCCTGCCGGTTGTCTTCTATTCCATCCAAGACGACGAGACCTACTATCGCGCCTTCCGCACGGCCGGCATCCTTAGCCACTATGCTTATGTGCGCAAATCGAACTACCTCCTGCCAGCGATGATCCTGCCTCTTCTGCGCGATGCGATCGCCGGCCGAAGTTTTATCGACCCGGAGATCGAGAGCCGGGTGGAGGAGGTGCGCCACAAGGATGCCAACTCACCGATGGCGCTGCTCGAACCGACCGAGCAGGTAGTGGCGCGCATGCTGGCCGAAGGATTGAGCAACGAGCAGATTGCGGCGCGGTTGGGCTTCCGCGACAAGCGCACCATCAGCCGCATGAATGGGCAGATCTACGCCGCCTGGGGACTCAGCCAGACGACAGTCGACGAGAAGCTGGCCCGCACGCGCGCCGCGCTCATCGTGCGCGAGGGGCGGCTGCTCACTTGGGATGAGGACGGCACGCCCCGCGCGATGGATGCCCAGGGGCGTTGGGTGGCCCACAGACCTTCATGAGCGGCAACTGGCTCCTCGACGGAGCGATACTCTCCATCTCGCTCTTCAACACCATCGCGCTTCTTTGGCTGGCGCTCACCGTGCTGCTCAACGCACAGCGCCGCACCTGGGGCGTGTGGCTGATCGGCCTGGGTCTGGCAGCCGGCGCGTTCTTCTTCGTGAGCCACGGGGTCATCGCGAGCCGCGGGCTGGAGGGCGATCTGGCCGCGCGCGATACGTGGTGGCATCTGGGCTGGGCGCCGGTTGCCGTCGCCCCCCTCTCGTGGTACATCGCGATGCTGTGGTACTCCGGCTTCTGGGAGAGGCCCGCCGAATCGCAGGTGGCCTGGCGCGGGTTACGCCGCTGGCACAGCCTGGGGTTGGGGCTGGCCGGCGCGGGCTGCGCTCTCGTCCTGCTGCTGCTCGTGCGCTCCAACCCGCTGCCCAACTATGCCGGGCTCAGCCAACTACGTCTCTTGCCTGCGCTCTCGCTGGCCGGCGTGCCGCTCCTGGTGTGGACCTACGCCGCCTACATGGCGGCCTGTATTCTGCTCGCCCTGGATGCACTGCGCCGGCCAGGGCCCACCCGGAGGGTGATGGGCCAGCAGGCACGCCACCGCGCACGACCGTGGCTACTGGCCACCTCGCTCACGCTGCTCTCGGTGAGCCTGCTGGTCACCTGGGCCATGCTCGCCATCGTGCGCCACGTCGAAATGCCCGGCAGCCCGCCCGAGTCGCTGGCCCTGCTCGTCGCTCGCTTCGACCTGGGCATCGCCTTCCTCCTCGGCTATG